>NZ_SDPL01000584.1 GCF_004135055.1 Agromyces binzhouensis
GGCCCCGGAACCCGCGCCCGCCCTCGACGCCGCGGCGCTGCACCCGATCGAGCGCGCACGGCTCGACGACGTCGACCCGTCGGCGCGTGCGCTCGTGCGTGCCCAGGTGTGGGCGCGCAAGTCCGCACTGCTGCGGGCGGTCGGCCACCTCGAGGTCCTCGAACCCTCCCGCATCGCCCTCACGCTGCCCGGCGACGACCACGGCGACGCGCGCATCACGAGGAGCGTGCCCGAGCTCGGCTCGAGCTGGGCGGACGTCCGGATCATGGACGTCGCGGTGCCGGGCCGCGTCGCGGCATCCGTCGCCCTGCTGCCTCGACGCTGAGGCCCGCGGCCTAGAGTGGCCCTGTGCGCAGCGTCATCATCCTCGGGTCCACCGGTTCCATCGGCACGCAGGCGCTCGACGTCATCCGAGCCAACCCGCGCCGCTTCGACGTCGTCGGGCTCGCCGTCGGGTCGAACCGCGCCGAGCTCGAGCGGCAGGCCGACGAGTTCGGCGTCGAGCACACCGCGGTCGGCATCGACGAGGCCGTGCAGCTCGTCCGGAGCGTCGACGCGGACGTCGTCCTCAACGGCATCACGGGTTCGGTCGGGCTCGGCCCGACGATCGCGACGCTCGAGCGGGGCATGACCCTCGCCCTGGCGAACAAGGAGTCGCTCATCGTGGGCGGGGACCTCGTGACCCGGCTCGCGGCCCCGGGCCAGATCGTGCCCGTCGACTCCGAGCACTCGGCCATCGCGCAGGCGCTGCGCTCCGGCACGCAGGACGAGGTGCGCCGCCTCGTGCTGACCGCCTCCGGCGGGCCATTCCGGGGTCGTCGGCGCGAGGAGCTCGCGGACGTCACGCCGGCCGAGGCCCTCGCGCACCCCACCTGGGACATGGGGCTCGTGGTCACGACGAACTCGGCGACCCTGGTGAACAAGGGCCTCGAGGTGATCGAGGCGCACCTGCTGTTCTCGGTGGACTACGACCGGATCGACGTCGTCGTGCACCCGCAGTCGATCGTGCACTCCATGGTCGAGTTCGTGGACGGCTCGACGATCGCGCAGGCGTCGCCGCCCGACATGCGCCTGCCGATCTCGCTCGGGCTCGACTGGCCGAACCGCGTGGCGGCGGCCGGGAAGCCGCTGGACTGGACGAGCGCGCAGCAGTGGAGCTTCGAGCCGCTGGACGAGTCCGCATTCCCCGCCGTGCGGCTCGCCAAGCAGGTCGGCCGAGCGGGGGGCGAGTATCCCGCGGTGTTCAACGCCGCCAACGAGCAGGCGGTCGCGGCGTTCCACGCGGGTCGCATCGGGTTCACCGAGATCGTCGACACCGTGAAGGCGGTCGTCGACGCCCACGAGTCGCCCTCGGGCGTCCTCACCGTCGACTCGCTCGCGGAGGCGGAGCGGGTCGCGCGCCGGGCGGCCGACCTGCGCATCGCGCGCGCCTAGGAACCTGCGGCCGGCCCGCGGGGCC
>NZ_SDPL01000585.1 GCF_004135055.1 Agromyces binzhouensis
GTGCGCCCGGCCGCCACGGCGCGCGCCTCCTCGTCGAGGATGCGCGCCGCGTCCCAGTGCTCGTCGGGGAAGTCGACGGCGCCGCTCGGCGCCTCCGCCACCATCTGCGAGCGGGCCAGGGCGAACGCGTCGAGGTGCTCGGCGGGCGTGTGGTCGCGCCAGTGCTCGAGACGGTAGCCGTCGGACCGGGCCGCCTGCTCGGCGAGGTCGCGGACGCGTGCGGCGATGCTGGAGACGGGGAGGGCGCTCGCCACGAGGAGCTGGCCGAGCCGGTAGCCGCGCGACCGCGCGAACCGGACCGACGGCGCCCCGGCGGGCAGGGACGCACCGCCCTGCGGTGCGCGGAGGCGTTCCCCGGACCCGTCGTCCGTGCGGTGCTCGGAGATCATGATCGTGGCCTCGCGTCCGGCGTCGCGAGCGGATGCCTCGATCGCATCGAGCACGCGACCGCCGAGTCCGCGCCGGCGATACGCCGGGTCGACGCCCACCATCGTGATCATGGGCGCGGCGTCCTGCTGCTCGCGCTCCCACCACGCGGCGACCGCCGCGACCAGGCGACCGTCGTCGAAGATCCCGAACCGTCGTCGCTCGAGGTACGGGTTGCCGCCGAGCACCGCGAGCTCGGCCGCCGAGTGGCTGAACTCGTCCGTGCCGACGGTCTCGAGCTGGATGCGACGGGCGAAGTCCGCGTACGCCTCGAGGTCGGCCGACTCGGGGATGCCGATGCGATCGGCGGCCAGGATCGGACGGAGCGTGCCCGGGCCGTTCGTCGCTGCGGCGCCGACCGCCGGCGCGTCGCCGTTCACGGCCGCTGCCAGACGGACTCGAGGGCGAACGGCCGGAAGCCGAGGTCGAGGTTGATGGCGAGCATGTGCTCGTTCTCGTCGGCGTTCCAGGTGTAGACGCGTTCGCGCGTGGCATCCGTCGCCTGGAGCAGGAGGAGGTTCTCGAGCTTCAGGCGCATGCCGAGCCGGTGGCCCCGGTGGTCGGCGAGCACGATGGTGTCCCACTGCTCGACGGCCGGGGAGCCGGCGAGCAGCGACAGGACGGTGAAGCCCGCGACGGTGCCGTCGGGCGCGACGGCCGCCGCGGTGAGCGTGGTCCGCCCCTTGGCGAGGGCCCGACGCTCCTCGTCGCGGACCCGGTCGGCGTCCCAGTGCTCGAGTTCGTACGCGATGGCGCCCGACGGTGCGTCGACCGACATGCGCTCGTGGGCCACGGCGAGCGAATCGAGGAGGTCGTCGGGTGCGCGGTCGACCCAGGTGCGCACCCGGTAGGGATCGGATGCCCCGAGGCCCGCGAGCCGCGAGCCGAACTCGGCTGCGCGCCCCGCGACGTCGAGCACGCTGACCCGGTCGAGCTGGCCGAGCGCGTAGCCGTGCGACAGGGCGAACCGCGCGGCCGGGTCGTCGGCCGGGATCGTCGCGTCGCCCTGGGGGGCGCGCAGGAGCG
>NZ_SDPL01000586.1 GCF_004135055.1 Agromyces binzhouensis
CGGGGCGCTCCGGCGCGCCTGCGGCTAGCGTGGTCGCGTGGTCGATGAGCGAGCGGATGGCGCTGCCGCGCCCGGCACCGCCGACGACGTGCCGCACGAGGAGCCGTCGCTCCCGCTGCACGGGGTCGGACCGTGGCCCGGCGGCCGCGAAGCATGGCCCGACGATGCCCGCTACGACCCCGAACTGCTCGAGCACGGCGACCGCCGGAACGTCGTGGACCGCTACCGGTACTGGTCGCTCGACGCGATCGTCGCCGACCTCGACACCCGGCGGCATCCGTTCCACGTCGCCATCGAGAACTGGCAGCACGACCTCAACATCGGCTCCATCGTGCGCACGGCGAACGCCTTCGCGGCCGAGACGGTGCACATCATCGGCCGCCGGCGCTGGAATCGACGTGGCGCGATGGTCACCGACCGGTACCAGCACCTCATGCACCATCCCGACGTGTCCGACTTCACCGACTGGGCGCGGGCCCAGGGGCTGCCGGTCGTCGCCGTCGACAACGTCGAGGGCTCGGAGCCCGTCGACCTCGTCGAGCTGCCCGAGCGGTGCGTGCTGCTCTTCGGGCAGGAGGGCCCCGGCCTGAGCGAGGAGGCGCTGGCCGCCTCCGATCGCGTCGTCGAGATCACGCAGTACGGGTCGACCCGATCGATCAACGCGAGCGCGGCCGCCGCGATCGTCATGCACGAATGGGTGCGGCGGCACGCACGTCCGTGACGCGGCGCGCGGGCCGCGTGCGCCCGGCTCGGCCCGCCCAATTCGATTGGCCACGCGGACAAGAGCGGCCTACCATCGGAGGATGGCCACCCGACTGGACCCCGCCGAGCGCCGCGAGCAGATCATCGCCGCGACGCTCCGCCTGGTCGCCCGCGACGGCTTCGCGCGCGTCACGCTCCGCGACGTGGCCGCCGAGGTCGGGGTGGTCCACGGCCTCATCCGCCACTACTTCGCCACGCGCGAGCAGCTCGTCGCCGCGGCGTTCGACGCCGCCGTGCTCGCCGAGGCAGCCGAGGACGAGGAGCTCGCGACACGGCTCGAGCCGATCCCCGCGCTCGCCGACTGGCTCTCGACGACCCCGCGCGACCACTACTTCGTCTGGATCGACGCGTGGAGCGAGGCGCCGCGCAACCCCGAGCTGCACGCGTCGCTCACGCGCCACCATCGCGAGTCCGACGCTCGCCTCGCCGGGATCATCCGACGCATCGTCGCGGCCGGCGACGGCACGAGCTCCGACCCGGAGGCCGACGCACGGACCCTCACGGCGCTCATCGACGGACTCGCGGTGCAGCACCATGCCCTCGGGCTCATCGACGAGGCGGAGGCCGACCGGATCGCCTTCCGCACGGCCGAGGCGCGGCTGGGGCTCGAAGCCGGCGTGCTCGTCCGCTCGCGCGCCACGCCCGACCGGAGCCGCTGGGCCGTGACGCACTGAGCCGGGCCGCCCGG
>NZ_SDPL01000587.1 GCF_004135055.1 Agromyces binzhouensis
CGGCTGCCACGACCAGCCCTCGGGGGCGTACTCGCCGTACTGCGGGCGAGGCCGCTCGTCGCGCGGCGGGGGAGCGGCGCCGTCGTCGGCGCCGCGCCCCTGCGTGTCGTGCCGAGCGGCCTCGTCCTGCGTCATCCGTCGCCCTACGCCGTGAGCGAGTTGCCGGCGGAGCCGAGCTGGCGGGTGGACTCGCCGACGCGGACCGCCATGGCCGACTCGGCCACCTTGCCCCACGCGCGCGGGTCGTACTGCTTCTTGTTGCCGACCTCGCCGTCGACCTTGAGCACGCCGTCGTAGTTGCTGAACATGTAGCCCGCGATCGAG
This sequence comes from Agromyces binzhouensis, assembly GCF_004135055.1. Taxonomy (GTDB): domain Bacteria; phylum Actinomycetota; class Actinomycetes; order Actinomycetales; family Microbacteriaceae; genus Agromyces; species Agromyces binzhouensis. The sequence continues at coordinate 325 of NZ_SDPL01000587.1, forward strand.
CGCGTGAACGCGTACTGCGTGTCGGTGTCGATGTTCATCTTGACGACGCCGTTGGCGACGGCCTCGGCGATCTCGTCGTCGGTCGAGCCCGAGCCGCCGTGGAAGACGAGGTCGAGCGGCTTGTCGCCGGTGCCGTACTTGGCGGCAAGGCCGTCCTGGATCTCCTTGAGCAGCGCCGGGCGGAGCTTGACGTTGCCCGGCTTGTAGACGCCGTGCACGTTGCCGAACGTGAGGGCGGCCATGTAGCGGCCCTGCTCGCCCAGGCCGAGCGCCTCGACGGCGGCGACGGCGTCGTTCAGGGTCGTGTAGAGCGCCTCGTTCGAGCCCTCGTGCTTGACGCCGTCCTCCTCGCCGCCGACGACGCCGATCTCGACCTCGAGGATGGCGTTGATGTTCTTGAGCTTCGGGAGGATCTCCTTGGCGATCTCGAGGTTCTCCTCGAGCGGCACGGCCGAGCCGTCCCACATGTGCGACTGGAAGATCGGGTTCCGACCGGCCTTGACCTCCTCCTCCGAGGCGGCGATCAGCGGGTACACGAAGTCGTCGAGCGCGTTCTTCGGGCAGTGGTCGGTGTGGAGCGCGACGGTCACGGGGTACGACTTCGCGACCTCGTGTGCGAACTTCGCGAAGGCGAGCGCGCCGGTGGCGCGGGCCTTGACCGTGTGGCCGGCGAAGTAGTCCGCTCCACCGGTGGTGACCTGGATGATGCCGTCGGAACCCGACTCGGTCAGGCCCTGCAGCACCGCGTTCAGCGTCTGCGAGCTCGAGACGTTGAACGCCGGGAAGGCGAAACCCTTGGCCTTGGCGGTGTCGAGCATCTCGGCGTACTGCTCGGGCGTTGCGATGGGCATACCTTGCTCCTTCGGAGGTGAGTGGGATCGGCACGAGTCTACCGACGTGTCGAGTCCGCCTCAGGTGCGATGACGCAAGGGGTGCCGGATGTCGCGCCTCGCGCGGCAGGATTGAGTCGTGACACAGGACGCAGGGCCCTCCGACGTCGACCGCGCGGCCGCGGACGCCGTGCTCGACCCGGCGCTCGCAGACGGGTTCGCCGATGCGGTCCGGGCCGCCGCGCTCGCCGCCGTGCCGTTCGTCGGCTCCGGGGACCGCGATGCGGTGGAC
>NZ_SDPL01000588.1 GCF_004135055.1 Agromyces binzhouensis
AAACGGGGTTCAAATAAATTGGCATTGAACATAGTGCACGCTGTTGAGTTCTCAAGGAACGGACGCACCCGACCCACCAACCCGAAACCGAGCCAGCACCACCGAGGCAACTTCCCTACTATACCACGCACTCCTGCGGATCCGACCTACTCGGCGATGCCGCGATGGGTCGTGGTCCCGGACCGCGGCCGCGAGGCCGTCGAGTCCGTTGGAGGTGTGGAATCGTCATCTTAGGCTTGAAGCAACCGAGTCGCAATGGAGCGCCTTCGAGGCTGTTTGGCTAAGACCTGACCGCTTCGCCCGGGGCTCTCGCTCCCGGCCGCCGCGGCGACGTGGACAACCATACGCAGCGCTCGCCCGCCATCACAAATCGGTCTCGGATCCCGCGCGTGTCGCGGCATCCGCCGCCCCCGTCCGAGGGCCCGGCCATCGGGCCGAACCCCCGGTCAGGGCTCGGATCCTCAACCGAAGTGCTGCGGATCGGGGCCGAGGCGGCCGGCACGCTCGATCGCCGTGATGCGGTCCATCTCGCTCTCGGAGAGCGCGAAGTCGAAGACGTCGAAGTTCTCCGCCATGCGCTCGCGTCGATTCGACTTGGGGAACACGATGAAGCCGCGCTGGAGGTGCCAGCGGATGACGACCTGCGCAGCCGACTTCCCGTGCTCCGCTGCGGCCTCGGTCACCTCGGGGAGTTCGAGGAGCGGGTACTTGCCCTGGCCGAGCGGGCCCCACGACTCGATCTCGATGCCGTGCTCGGCAGCGAACCCGGTCGTCTCCGGCTGCTGGTGCGCGGGGTGCAGTTCGATCTGGTCGACGGCGGGCACGACGTCGGTCTCGTCGAGGAGGCGCTGCAGGTGCGGAACCATGAAGTTCGACACGCCGATCGATCGGGCGCGACCCGATTCCCGGATCTGCTCGAGCGCACGCCACGACTCGACGTAGCGATCCTGCGCCGGCACCGGCCAGTGGATCAGGTAGAGGTCGACGTAGTCGAGCCCCAGCCGCTCGAGACTGCCCTCGAACGCGTCGAACGCCGACTGGGTGCCCTGGTCGTCGTTCCAGAGCTTCGTCGTCACGTAGAGCTCCTCGCGCGGGATGCCGGAGGCGGCGACGGCACGGCCGACCCCCTCCTCGTTGCCGTAGATGCGCGCGGTGTCGAGGTGGCGGTAGCCGACATCGAGCGCATCGGCGACGATCCGCTCGGTCTCTGCGGGATCGACCTTGAACACCCCGAAGCCGAGCTGGGGGATCGAATGGCCGTCGTTCAGTTGGATTCGCGGTACGAGCGTCTGGGTCATACGGCCATGCAACACGTTCCGCCTGCGAGGGCCATCCCTCGTTCGCGGGACGCGAACGCGGGATGGCGGGCGCACGGCGCCGCGGCTCCGTCCGCCTCCAGCCTGCCCTCAGGCCGCGGAGGCCGCCGCGGCACCGCGCTCGG
>NZ_SDPL01000589.1 GCF_004135055.1 Agromyces binzhouensis
CGCCGGGCCGGCCGGCGGCGGCGCGGAGGCGGCGATCGCATCCGCGGCCGCCGACCTCAGGAAGGCGGGCTACCGCGTCGAGCGCTACGACCAGCGCGGCGCCCCGTCGGTCTCGGCCGAGCGCGGCTACCTCAGGGAGACCGGCAACCTGGTCTTCCACACGGCGCTCGTCGGGGTGCTGGTCGCCGTCGCGATCGGCGGCGGATTCGGCTTCTCGGGCCAGCGGGTGATCGTCGAGGGCCAGTCGTTCGTGAACACCCTCGCGGCGTACGACTCGTTCAACCCGGGGCGGTTCTTCGACGACGGCCGGCTCACGCCCTACCGGCTGACGCTCGACGAGCTCGACGCGGTCTACGAGACCGAGAACACCGACGCGCTCGGCCAGCCGATCGACTTCACGGCGCACGTCACGATCGACGGACCGGACGGGGCGACCGAGCGCGACGTGAAGGTGAACGAGCCGCTGTACGAGTACGGCACCGACGTGTACCTGCTCGGGAACGGCTACGCGCCGACGATCACGGTGCGCGACCCCGACGGAGAGGTCGTCTTCACCGATTCGGTGCCGTTCCTGCCGCAGACGGCGAACCTCACCTCGATCGGCGTCGTCAAGGTGCCGGACGGCCTGTCCGAGCAGATCGGCCTGGTCGGCTTCTTCTACCCGACGCAGGACGTGCTCTCGACCGGCGCGTACACCTCCACCTACCCCGACCTCGTCTACCCGGTGCTCACGCTCAACGTGTATTCGGGCGACCTCGGCATCGACGACGGCACGCCCCGTTCGGTGTACCAGCTCGACACGAGCGGCATGGAGCAGCTCACGGGCGGGCAGACGGGCGTCGACTCGGTCGAGCTGATGCCGGGGGAGTCGACCGAGCTGCCGAACGGGCTCGGCACGGTCGAGTTCGAGTCGGCGTCGCCGGGTGCCGCGAGCGAGGACTACTCCCAGAGCGTGCCGCGGTTCGCCTCGTTCGACGTGCACCATGACCCCTCGCAGGTGTGGGTGCTCGTGTTCGCGCTGCTGATCCTCGGCGGGCTGCTGCTCTCGCTCTTCGTGCCGCGTCGGCGCGTGTGGGTGAAGGCCGTCACGCGGCCCGACGGGCGTGTCGTGCTCGAGTACGCGGGCCTCGCGCGCGGCGACGACCCGGGGCTCGAGCGGGCCGTCGAGGAGTTCGCCGACCGCCACGCGGGGCCGGTCTCGTCCGGGCCCGACGCCGCATCCGGACCCGAGAATCCTTCGACGTAAGGTGGAACAGTGACGCTCGACGAGATCTCCATCATCGCGGTGTACTCGGCGATGGCCGTGTACGCGATCGCGTTCATCGCGTACGCGATCGACCTGGCCCGCCGGTCCGCCGCGTCGGCGCAGGCGACGGATGCCGCGGCCGCGCGCATCGCGGAGGACACCGTCGCCGGCGGGGCGTCCGAGCGCGAGCC
>NZ_SDPL01000059.1 GCF_004135055.1 Agromyces binzhouensis
GTCCACCCCGGCGCGCGCGCCGCGGCATCCGTGGTCCTCCGCCGCGCGGCGGATCCTGCTGGTCGCCGCCGTCGCGTTCGTGCTCGGCGGACTCACGCCGTGGGGTCAGCTCCTGCTCCCCGCCGAGACGTCGTCGCTGGCGAACTCCGCGGGCGGATGGACGATCCCGACCGCGCTGCTCGTCGTCCTCCTCGCGCGCGGGTACCGCGAGGCGGCCGTCGCGGGCGCGGCGGCGTTCATCGCGCTGACGCTCGGGTACGCCGTGGCATCCGGATGGCGCGGCATCGCCTTCGACCCGACGACCTGGGCGATCATCGGGGTGCTCGCGGGCCCGGTCGTCGGGTGCGCGGCGCACGCGCTCCGGCGCCGGGGCATGCAGCTCGCGCTCGGGACCTCGGTGCTCGCCGGGATCCTCGTCGGCGAGGGCGTCTACGGGCTCACGGTCGTCGCCGAGACGACGAGCCCCGTGTGGTGGTGGATCGAGATCGCGGTCGGCGCGGCCGTGCTGGTCGCCGGCGTGCTCCGGGTGCGGCCGTGGGGGCTCGCGCTCGTGGCGCTCACCGGCACCGTGCTCGTCGCCGGCCTCGTCTGGTCGGCATTCGTGCTGCTGCCGATCCTCGTGTTCCGGGGATGATGGAGGGCATGACGCACGACGCCCCGCCCGCACGACCGCGCGTGCTCGGTGCGGTCGTCGACGACGAGACCCGCTGCGTGCACTACCGCACCGACGTCGACATCGTCGCGATCCGCTTCGCCTGCTGCGGCGAGTACTACCCGTGCCACCTCTGCCACGAGGAGGCCGCCGGGCACCCCGCACGGCAGTGGCCGATCGCCGAGCGCGACGCGCACGCCATCCTCTGCGGGGCGTGCGGGGCCGAACTGCCGATCGCGAGCTACCTCGGCGTCGACGCCTGCCCGGAGTGCGGCGCGGCGTTCAACCCGCGCTGCCGGCTGCACGCGCACCTGTACTTCGAGACCGAGGGGTGAGGTCGCCCCACCCGCCGCTCAACGCCCGTCGGACAGGAACTCGATCGCCGCGCGTCGGAACTGCCGCGACCCGGGCGCGTTGAAGTGGTGGCGGTCGGGGATCTCGGCGAACGACCCGCCGGGCGTCGCCGCGGCGAGCGCGCGCGACTGCTCGATGATCGCGTCCTCGGTGCCGGTCGCGAAGAGGATCGGCTGGGGAGGCGGGTTCGACGGGTCCGGGTCGGCGTCGCCGGCGCGCATGCCCTCGGCGAGCGCGACGAGCGCGAGCAGGTCGTTGCCCGGGACGCGCTCCGCGAGCGTGACGTAGTTGCGCGTGACCGGGTCGTCGACGGGCGTCCCGTGCTCGGCGTACGCGCGCGCCTGCTCGATCTGCATGCGCGCGAGCGGGCGGCCGTCGGGGATGCCGCCGAGCACCGCCCGCTCGATGCGCTGGGGCACCTGCACGGCCGCCTGCCAGCCGACGCGGGCCCCGAGCGAGTAGCCCGCGTAGCGCACGGTGTCGACGAGGTAGGTGTCGAGGACCGTCACGAGGTCGCCGACGAAGGCGTCCATGCCGTAGGCGGATGCCTCGTGCGGCGTGTCGCTCGCACCGTGCCCGCGCTGGTCGACGCCGAGCACCCGGAACCCCGCGCGGAGCAGGTCGCGCACCCACCCGGTGCTCACCCAGTTGTCGCGGCAGCTCGACGCGAAGCCGTGCACGCACAGGACCGTCGGGGCGTCGTCCTCGCCCCACGAGTACGTCGCGATGCGACGCCCCTCCCCCGACATGACGAACTGCGGCGCGGGCATCTCGGTCAGTGACGGGAACGCGGCATCCATGTCGGCCATTCTGCCGCGCGGAGCGGCGCGTGGTCGGTCGTCGACGCCGGTCAGTCCGACGTGCCGCCGGCGAGCCCGGCCACGGCGGCGGCGTGCTGCCGGTGCTGCTGCGCGAACTCGACGAGCACCGCCTCGGTGTCCTCGGCGTGCCCGAGGAACGTCGCGCGCAGCACGTTCGCGTAGTCGTCGACGGCCTCCTCGAGCATCTGCCCGCTGCTGCGCACCGTTCGGTCGTCGGAGCGACGCGCGACCTGTGCGAGGTGCCGGGCGTAGGGCAGCTGGGCGGCCAGGGAGGCCATCGGCTCGTCCTCCGTGAAGTAGTACGTCTCGGCGTTCTGCCAGAGGTCGACCCGCGTCTGGGCGAGGTCGGCCGTGAGCGAGTCGAGGAGGCCGCTCGAGGTCGCGGATTCCATGTCGAGCACGTGCCCGGCGGTGTCGACACGGCGGATGAGGGCGATGCGCAGCGCGAGCGCACGTCGCCGGCCGAGCGCCGGGTAGAGCTGTAGGAACCACGACACCGCGGCGGTCAGCAGCGCGAACCCGATGAGACCCTGCAGTGGCGCGACGACCCGCAGCCAGGGCGCGATCGGGTAGACGTCGCCGAGACCGAGCGTCGACATGCTGACGGTGGAGTAGTAGAGCGCCTCGACGATCGCGGGGTACCTGGCGGGATCGATGCCGGGGCTGTAGCCGAACCCGTCGCGGACGAACGGCAGGTACACGAGCGCCCAGCCCACGACCTGCAGCGCCGCCCAGAGCGCGACGACCGCGACCGCGGCGAGGGGGCCCGCGAGTGTGCGGCCCCGTCGGCCGAGACTCGACGACAGGCTCCACGTCGACCGTGCGGTGAGATGCGAGACCCGCCCGCGGCCGGTCGGGTGCAGCAGCGTGTGGAACACCTCGTAGAGGCCGAGCGCGATGACGAAGACGCCCGCGACGACCGAGAGCACACTCACACGGCCATGCTACGGGCGCGTGCATGGTCGGCGTCAGCCGGCGACCGACGCCATGGGGGCCGCGGGCAGTTCGCAGGCGAACTCGTGCACGCCGCTCGTGCGCTCGTGCTCGGTGCCGTCGGGCAGCACGATCGTCGCGGTCGTCGAGACCGGCACCTCGACACCGAGCGTGAATCGGTCGCCGTCGAGCGACCACGACGAGGAGGCGATGCCGTACGGCGTCCGCATGCTCGCGCGTGCCGAGGTGAGTCCGCCGCCGACGAGCGGCGCGACCCGGAAGCTTCGGTAGCCGCCCGAAGTGGGCTCCAGGCCGGCGATGCGGCGGTACATCCAGTCGCCGACGGCACCCGCGGCGTAGTGGTTGAACGAGACCATGCCGCCGCTGGACCCCCCGTCCATCGCGCCCGTCCCCAGGTCGGCGATGTTGACCGTGCCGTCCGGACGCAGCGCGTCCCACCGTTCCCAGATCGTCGTGCCGCCGGACTCGATCATGTAGAGCCACGACGGGCACCCGGTCTGCAGCAGCAGCCGATAGGCCTCGTCGACCCGACCGCTGTCGGAGAGGGCGAACAGGATGTAGGGCGTGCCGGGGAATCCGGTCGAGAGGTGGCCGTCGTTGTCGTCGATCATCCGGACCAGGTTGTCGGCCATGGCCTCGCGCTCCGCGCCGGCGACGAGGTCGAAGTGCAGCGGCAGCACGTAGCCGGTCTGGAACTCGTCCTTCAGGGTGCCCTTCCCGTCGGTGAAGACCCGTCGGTAGGCGCCCGCGATCTCCTCGCGGAGGGTGCGGTAGCGCGCGGCATCCTCGTGCTCGCCGAGGAGGTCGGCGATCTGCGCGACGAGCGCGCACGAGCCGGCGTAGTAGGCGGTGCCGATCCACTTGCCCCGCGCGAGCCAGTCCTTGGCCGCGCCGGTCGGTGCGGCCCAGTCGCCGAACTGGAACGGGAAGCGCCAGACACGACGACGGTCGGTGCCGATCGCGAGGAAGCGCGACCACCACGCGGCGGCCTTCAGGAACCTCCGCATCGTCGGGTACTGGCGGCGGAGCAGCCCGAGGTCGCCGCGCGCGAGGTACTCCGCCCACGGGGCGAGGATGCAGACATCGCCCCAGACCGAGGTCGCCATCGTCGGGAACGGGTTGCCGGCCTTCGGCACGACCATGGGGATGCCGCCGCCGCGGGCCTGCTCGGCCGTGACGTCGCGCAACCACTTGTCGAGGAAGCGGCTCATGTCGAAGTTGAACGCCGCGGTCGAGGCGAACACCGCGAGGTCGCCGGTCCACCCCTCGCGCTCGTCGCGCTGCGGGCAGTCGGTGGGGATGTCGACGAAGTTCGACCTCCCGCCCCAGCGGATGGCGTCCTGCAGGCGGTTGAGCAGCGGGTCGGAGCAGGAGAACTCGCCGGTCTCCGGCAGGTCGGAGTGCAGGACGAGGGCGGTGAGGTCGAGGTCATCGGGGGCGATGCCGCGCACGCCCACGTAGCGGAATCCCATGTAGGTCAGTCGCGGCGAGTACTCCTGCTCGCCGTCGACGCAGGTGTAGGTCGCGGTCGCCTTGGCGGTCCGAAGCGAGGTCGTGAACAGCTCGCCGTCGACGAGCACCTCCGCATGGCGGAAGACCACCTCCTGCCCCCGCTGCCCGCGGAGCCGTGCGTGCACCACGCCGGCGAAGTTCTGGCCGAAGTCGTAGACGACCTCGCCGCTCGGCGCGACGGTGCGCGAGACCGGCTCCATCCTCCCCTGCGCGCGCACCGGCGGGCCGACCTGCGAGACGAGCGACGGCGTGCCGCGCGGCGCCGTGAGGTCCGCCGCCTTCCACGTCATCGCGTCTGGGTCGACTGTCGCATCGAAGGTCTCGCCGTCGTACCACTCGGCCATCCTCACCGGGCCGTCGGTCGCGACCTCCCAGTGGGGGCCGGTCGCCACGACGTCCGCCGTCCCGTCGGCGTACTCGACGTGCAGTTCGCAGAGGAGCGCCTGACGGTCGGCGTAGATGGCGTTCTTGCGCTTGTGCGTGAACGAGCCGACCGCCCAGCCGCCGGCGACCGTCGCGACGAGCGTGTTGGTCGCCGCGAGCGCGTCGGTCACGTCGTAGGTCTGCACCTGGATGAGGTGCGCATACGACGTGAACCCCGGGGCGAAGTACTCGTCCCCGACCTTCACGCCGTTGAGCTCGAGCTCGTACACGCCGAGTGCGGTCGCCTCGACCCAGGCACGCCGCACCGGCTTGGGCGCCGAGAAGCTCGTGCGGAACACCATGGGCACCGGCGACTGCTGCTTCGGCGTCTCGTACGCGGCATCCGTGATCCACCGCGCGGCCCACGGGCGGTCGAGGCGGCCCGTGCGGAACGAGGTCTCGGCGGTCGCAGTCGCTCCGCTCGTGCCCGTCGCCTCCACGCGCACCGGGTACTCCGTGTACGGTGCGAGGTCGCCGCCGTAGCGGATGCCGACCTGCTCGTCGGTGGTCGTCTCCCACTCGCCGATGCGGATCCGCGCCGAGGCGAGCGCCTCGCCGGGAACGGGCGAGGCCAGCGCGAACGCGATCGTGGGTGGCTCGTCGGTGATGCGTCCGGCCTCGAGGCCGTCGACGGTCAGGCGGGTGATCTGCATGGGTCAGCTCTCGGGTCGTGCGGTCGCGGCGGTGGCCTCGGAGGCGATGGTCGTCGTGGGCGCGGCGATCGACCGAGCGCGCGGGTCGGTCCGTCGGCCTCGGCGACGGAGGATCCGGCGGATGCCTCGGATCGGGTGCCCTTCGGCGATCTCGGCGAGCCCGGCGGCGAGTCCGTACGGCATGGCACCGCTCGAGGACATCGCGAGGCTCCGCAGCGACATGGCCGGCATCATGCGCAGCACGAAGTGCGCGCTCTTGAGCTTCGCGTCGCGTTCGGCCGACTCCGGCATCGCCTGCGCGGCGCGGAACTGGCGGCGCACGCGGCCGAGGACCGCGCCGAGCATGATGCGGCCGATCGCCGACCGGCGGGCATCGGCGAGGCGCGTCTCGAAGGTCAGGCGTCCCGAGCGGTCCTCCTCGGGCACGGTCCGGCCGAGGAGGAGCGGGAAGCTCGCCGGGATGCCGGTCGGCGGCGCTGCGTAGTCGGCGTCGACCGCGGCCGGGTACGGCGAGCGCGAGGGTCGGCCGCGTTCGACGACGAGCGGGGCGGTGAGGCGGATGTCGGCGGCGGACGCCGCGAGTCGGACCTCGTACTCGCCGTCCTCGAGCACCCAGTCGTGCTCCGCGACGTCCCAGTAGGCCAGGTCGCCGAGCGCGAACGAGAGCGTCACGCGCTCGGTGCCGCCTGCGGCGACGCGGACCTTCGTGAAGGCCCTGAGCTCCTGCTCGGCCTTGAAGACGGCGCCGTCGTTGTTGCGGACGTAGAGCTGCACGACCTCTGCGCCGTCCCTGTCGCCGGTGTTCGCGATGGTCGCGCCCACCTCGACGCGGTCGTCCACGACCCGCACGTCGAGGTCGCGGTAGGCGAACGACGTGTACGACAGGCCGTGCCCGAACGGGTAGCGGAGCGGAGTGCGGGCCGCGTCGTGGAATCGGTAGCCGACGTAGATCGACTCCGCGTAGCGCGCGATCGCGCCGCGGTCGTAGTCGGCGGCGGAACTCGCGTCTGCGGCCGTGTGCGTCCAGGTCTCGGTGAGCTTCCCCGACGGGTTCGCCTCGCCGAACAGCAGCGCCGCCGTCGCCTCGCCGCCCCGCATGCCGGGCAGCGCGAGGTCGAGCACGGCCGCGAGCTCGTCGGCGAACGGCAGCTCCACGGGTGCCCCCGCGAAGAGCACGAGGACGACGCGCGCGCCGGTGTCGAGGATCCGCCGAAGGAGCGCCGCCTGCGGCTCGCCGAGTCGCAGGTCGGCGCGATCGAAGCCCTCGCTCTCCTCGAAGTCGTCGAGGCCGCCGAAGAACAGCACGGTCGCGGCGGAGCGTGCACCGGCCAGCGCCTCCGTTTCGAGCGTCTCGTCACGTTCGGCGGTGAGCGTGCGGTAGCCGCGCGCGTAGGCGTATCGGATGCCGCGGGCGTCGAACGCGTCCTTCGGCGTGACGACCTCCGGCGGCAGGATCAGCGAGGAGCCCGCCCCCTGGAAGCGCATCTTCTCGAACGGCTCGCCGACCACCAGGAGCGGGCCGGATCCGGCAGACGGATCGAGCGGGAGCGTCCCGTCGTTCGCCAGCAGCACCGCGCTGTCCGTCGCGATCTCGCTCGCGAGCGCCGCATGCGCGGCGGGGTCGTGCGGGCGCGAGGGGCGGCCGGCGTCGACGGTCGCGCGCTCGATGAGGCGCAGCATCCGCCGCACCGCCTCGTCGAGCACCTCGGGGGCGAGGCGCCCGTCGTGGACCGCCGCGATGATGGCCTCGCGGTTGTGCGGGACCTCGCCCGGCATGTCGAGTTCGCAGCCGGCCTCGAGGCTCGCGACCCGGTCGTGCATGGCACCCCAGTCGGTCATCACGACGCCGTCGAAGCCCCACTCCTCGCGGAGGATGCCGGTCAGGAGCTCGCGATGGTCGGAGCAGAACGTGCCGTTCAGCCGGTTGTAGGCGCACATGACCGTCGCCGGCTGCGCCTCGCGGACGATCCGCTCGAACGCCCGCAGGTAGATCTCCCGGAGGGCGCGCTCGTCGACGAGGCTGTCGCCGACGAACCGGTGGTCCTCGCTCGAGTTCGCGGCGAAGTGCTTCACGCTGGTCGCGACGCCCTCCCCCTGCACGCCCTGCACGAATGCGCTGCCGAAGGCGCCCGAGACGAGCGGGTCCTCGGAGAAGTACTCGAAGTTCCGCCCGCATCGCGGGTTGCGCATGATGTTCACGCCCGGCGCGAGGAGCACGTCCACGCCGAAGTCGCGGCTCTCGCGGGCGATGGCCGCGCCCATGCGACGAGCGTGCTCGGGATCCCACGAGTGCGCGACCGTGGCCGAGGTCGGGAATGAGGTCGAGGGCCTGCTGTCGCCGACGCCGAACGCCCCGCCGTCGTCGCGCACCATCCGCACGCCGTGCGGCCCGTCGGTGAGCACGAGCGACGGGATCCCGAGCCGCGGGATCGCGTTCGTGCGCCACGAGTCGACGCCTTCGAGCAGGAGCGCCTTCTCGTCGAGGGTCAGCTCGGCGAGCAGGTCGTCGATCGCGGCATCGCCGAACCGCACGTGTGCGGTGGTGGTCGTCATGCTCAGCGCACCGATCGGATCCGGAGGATGACGAGCCCGCCGAGCAGGGTGAGCGCCGCGGCGATCACGTAGAGCAGCGTGTAGTTCTTCGCGCCGTCCGTGACGCCGACCAGCAGTACCGCGGACGCGATGAGCGGGGCCGCGGACTGCGGGATCGACGTGGCGAAGCCCGTGATGCCCATGAAGCGGCCGGCGTCGGTGGCCTTCTCGGGCAGCACGTCGAGCAGCAGCGCCTGGTCGACGGCGGAGAACATGCCGATGCCGGCGGAGACGATGAGCGAGCCGGCGATGAGCAGCGGCAGGTCCGTCGAGAACGCCATGATGAGCATGCCGACGGCCATGAGCACGCCGCCGCTGACCACGAACACCTTGCGGCGCCGGAACCGGTCGGAGAGGAATCCGCCGCCGAGCGCGCCCGCGGTCACGGCGAGCACGCCCACCCCGCCGAGCGTCGCGATGATGCCGGCGACCTCGGTCACCGGGACGCCGAGTCGGCTGGCGAAGAAGAACGCGGTGAAGGTCGTGTTCAGCGTCAGGCCGAAGTAGAAGAAGAAGCGACCGAGCCAGTTCCACGAGAAGTCCGGGTACTGCCTCGGGTTGTAGAGGTACTTGCGGAGAAGGCCCCCGGTGGTGAGCACGTCCTTCGCCAGGCCCCGGCTGTCGTCCTCGTGCACCAGCGTGACGAACAGCGTGACGAGCACGACGCCGACCGCGCCGGGGATCAGGAAGAGCAGCAGGGCGTCGCCGGTGACCCCGACCGTGAGGATGACGCCGAACACCGGAGCGACCTGCGTGGCGAAGCCGACGAGGCCGGCGACCTTGCCGCGCTGCTCCTCGGGCAGGCGGTCGGCCGTCGAGATCTGCAGGTTGCTGAGCACGGTGCCCCAGCCCCACTGCGCGAGCACCCAGCCGAGGCCGAGCACGAACACGCTCGGCGCGAGTGCCATCACGACGAGCGAGGCCACGCCGACGACCATGCCGCCGATCATGAAGGGGCGGCGACGCCCGATCGCCGTGCGGGTGCGGTCGCTCCAGATGCCCATGAACGGTGCGGTGAGCATGACGAACAGGGCGCCGGCGCCGGTGATGTAGCCGAGCAGCTCCTCTCGGCCGGGGGCGAGCTCGTTCACGCGGATCGACAGGGAGATCGCGAGCGGGGTGATGAAGGCCATGAAGACGCCGAACTGCGCCAGGACCATGAACCAGATGTAGCGGGCGTTCACCTTGGGCAGGTCGCCGGCGGCGTCGTGGCGGCGCTCGGACTCGGCCCGCTCGGCGACCGCGTCGGGGTCGACGGTCGCGGTCGGCATCGCGGCGGCGTTCGGCGTGACGATGGCCTCGTCGTCGTGGGGCTGCGGGTTCATTCGGACTCCGTTGTCGTGGGGGCGAAGCTGCGGCATCCGCCGCGCTCGCGGTGGCGGCTGCCGTCACTAGCGCGTGCTAGCAGGTGACGGCGATGCTACATTGGGTCACTAGCGCGCGCAAGTCGCGTCAACCCGATTCTTTCGGACAGGGGTGTGGATGTCGCAGACGACCACCGGCCGACGGGTCACCGCCGCCGACATCGCCCGGTCGCTCGGCATCTCCCGCGCGACCGTCGGATTCGTGCTCAACGACACCCCCGGCCAGACGATCTCGGAGGCGACGCGAACCCGGGTGCTCGACGAGGCCCGCCGACTGGGCTACCGACCGCATGTCGCCGCCCGGGCCCTGGCGACCGGGCGCACCCGCATCGTGCTGCTGGTACTCCCCGACTGGCCGCTCGACTTCAACCTGCGCCGGAACATCGAGGAGGCCTCGCTCGCGCTCGACGAAGCCGGGTACGCGCTGATCACCTACACGCCGCACCCGACCGGTCACTCGCGGCCGCTCTGGGAGACGCTGCAGCCCGACGTGGTGCTCGCGATGGCGCCGTGGGCCCCGGGCCAGGTCGAGTCGATGCGCGCGGCCGGCGTCACCCGGATCATCCCCGATCCGGACGCCCCACCTCAGGCCGAGTGGCACGAAGAGGGGCCGGCCCTGCAGGTCGGCCACCTCGCATCCCTCGGCCATCGGCGGATCGCGTTCGCGGGTTCGGCCGACCCGCGCATCGCAGACCTCGTCGCGCTCCGCCGGCACCTGGCACTCGAGGTCGCGGCCGAGCGCGGCCTCGAACCCGTCCCGGCCGCCGACATCGACCTGACGGATGCCTCCGCCGGGGCGGTCCTCGCCGAGTGGCGTGCCGCGGGCGTGACCGCGATCGCCGCCTACAACGACGACGTCGCGACCGCGTTCGTCGGCGCGGCGCAGCGGAGCGGCATCGCCGTGCCGGCCGGGTTGTCGGTGATCGGCCACGACGACACTCCCATCGCGTCGATTCTGGAGCCGCGCCTCACGACCATCCGGGTCGACACGGTCGGTCTCGGCCGGTTCCTCGCCGAGCTCGCCTTGAGCGCCGTCGAGGAGCGTCCGGAGCCGAGCGTGGGCCCCGAGCTCCGCGTCGCCCTCGTGGAGCGCGCCTCCACGGCGCCGCCGCGCGCGGGCTGACCACGCGGCATCCGTCGTCAGGACCGGCCCGGCCGACCGCCGTCGCCGCGGAGCGCGCTCAGCCCTGGAAGTCCTCCGGGTCGACGTCCTCGAGGAACTTCTTGAACTCCTCGAGCTTCTCCTCGTCCTCGCTGTCGTGGTGCTCGACCATCTCGGCTGGGATCCCCGCGTCGTCCATCACCGCGTCGGCCACGAAGAGCGGCGCGTCGATGCGGACGGCCATGCCGATGGCATCCGACGGCCGCGAGTCGATCACGAGCGGCCCGGCCGGCGTGACGAGCGTGAGCTCGGCGTAGAACGTGCCCTCCTCGATGCGGGTCACGTCGATGCGCTCGAGGTTGCCGCCGACGGCCTCGATGAGGGTGACCAGCAGGTCGTGCGTGAGCGGACGGGGGGCGTGGTCGCCGCCCAGGGCGATGAGGATCGACGTCGCCTCCTGCTCGCCGATCCAGATCGGCAGCACGCGCCCCTCGGCCGATTCCTCGCCGAGCGGCTTCAGCAGGACGATGTGCTGCCGGGCCGCGTCGAGCGCGATCCCGAGGACGCGGACCTGGACCATGGCGACTCCCGTCTGGTGGTCGGGACGTGGTCCTGCCATGGTACGTCGGGCGGCCGTCGGCCCCACCGGCGGAAGGTCCCGCGCGCAGCCGCCCCCGCGGGAACGATCAGGACGCCCGGCCGCCGAGGTCGCCGAAGAGGAAGTCGCTCCCGTCGACCTCGCGGCGCCGCGCGCGCTCCATCGGGTCGACCTCGGCGCCGTCGGGGCGCCGGACCTCGTCCGCG
>NZ_SDPL01000590.1 GCF_004135055.1 Agromyces binzhouensis
TCTCCGCGGACCGACCCGTGGCCGTGCTGTCGGACCCCCCGCATGGGGGGCGGCCGGGCACGTACGCGTCCGGGCGGTCACCGGGGTCTTGGGGGGGGGCCGAGGGGTAAGAAAGTCGGCTCGGCGGGCGGGAGGAGCTGTGGTTTGGAGGGCGTCCCGGCCCCGCGGCCGTGGCGGTGTCTTGCGCGGTCTTGGAGAGGGCTGCGTGCGAGGGGAAAAGGTTGCCCCGCGAGGGCAAAGGGAAAGAGGCTAGCAGTGGTCATTGTCCCGACGGTGTGGTGGTCTGTTGGCCGAGGTGCGTCTGGGGGGCTCGTCCGGCCCTGTCGTCCGTCGGGAAGGCGCGTGTTGGGGCCTGCCGGAGTGCCGAGGTGGGTACCCTGGCGGTGGGATTAACCCCGCGCGCGTGTCCCGGTGTGGCGGTGGGGGCTCCGGTCGATGTCTACCTCCCTCTCCCCGAGGTCTCAGGCCTTCTCCGCGCGGGCTCTCGGCCCTCCCCTCGTTCCTCCCTCTCGCGGGGTTCAAGTCGCTCGTCGACCTCCCCTCCTCCGTCCTTCCATCTCTCGCGCAATGGCGCCGCCCGAGTTCACGGTGGGTTCGTCCTCCGCCTCCGCTTCTCGCCGGGGGCTGGCCGCTGTCCGGTCTCTCCTGCCCGACCCCCGTTGGCGTGGTCTTCTCTCGCCGGCTTCGCGGACTCCTGGCTTCGCCCGGAGGGTCAGGGGGCTTCCCGGTTCCCCGACGTTGCGCCTCGCTGCTGTGTGCTTGGGGGGGGCCCGCTGCGGCCTCCGCCCGCCCGTGAGCCCCTGCCGCACCCGCCGGTGTGCGGTTTCGCGCCGCGGTCAGTTGGGCCCTGGCGTTGTGTCGCGTCGGGAGCGTGTCCGCCTCGCGGCGGCTAGACGCGGGTGTCGCCGGGCTCCGACGGGTGGCCTATCCAGGGCTCGCCCCCGCCGTCCCCCGCCTGCCCGTCCCGGTGGTGGTCGTTGGTGTGGGGAGTGAATGGTGCTACCGGTCATTCCCTCCCGCGTGGTTTGACTGTCTCGCCGGTGTCGCGCTTCTCTTTCCGCCAACCCCCACGCCAACCCACTGCCCTGTGCTCCGCGCCCGGTGCGGTCGACGTTCCGGCTCTCCCGATGCCGAGGGGTTCGGGATTTGTGCCGGGGACGGAGGGGAGAGCGGGTAAGAGAGGTGTCGGAGAGCTGTCCCGGGGCGACGCTCGGGTTGGCTTTGCCGCGTGCGTGTGCTCGCGGACGGGTTTTGTCGGACCCCGACGGGGTCGGTCCGGCCGCATGCACTCTCCCGTTCCGCGCGAGCGCCCGCCCGGCTCACCCCCGGTTTGTCCTCCCGCGAGGCTCTCCGCCGCCGCCGCCTCCTCCTCCTCTCTCGCGCTCTCTGTCCCGCCTGGTCCTGTCCCACCCCCGACGGCTTCGCTCGCGCTTCC
>NZ_SDPL01000591.1 GCF_004135055.1 Agromyces binzhouensis
CGGTCGTCGCCGACGACCCGGGCGACGACCCGTTCGGCCTCGATGCCCGCGACGAGCGGGCCGCCGACGTCGACCGGCCGGCCGTCGACGACCCGTGGGCCGCGTACGACGTCGACGAGCGCACGACCGAGCGACAGGATCGACCCGGACCGGAGTCGAGCGGCACGGGCGACGACGGCCTCGCCGCGCTATTCGGCGGGGCGGGCTTCGGAGCGACCGGGCCCATGTCGGTGGTCGAGGCATCCGCCGCCGAGACCGAATACGATCGGCCGCAGGCTCGCCAGGCGGGCTACGGCTCCGGGGCCGGCGCCGACGATCCCTTCGCGCGCGACGCACGCGGCGACTGGGACGACTTCGGCGATGCGCGCGGGTCGCAGCCGCGAGCCGGCGACGACGACCGCGGAGGGCATCGTGCCACGCCCGCGGCGCGCACCGATGACGCAGGACGCGACCGGTCTCCCGTCAGGATCCTGACGTGGGCGGCCGGCGGGCTCGCCCTGGTCGTGCTCATCGTCGCCGTCGTGGCGTTCGGCACCCGATTCCTCGCACCGGGCGACGCCGGCACGGCCGCGCCCGTGGCGACCGAGGAGCCCGTCGCGGCACCGACGGCACCCCAGCCCGCGGGCGTGCACTCGTGGCAGGCCCTCTTCGGCACCGAGTGCCTCGAGCCCTTCGAGTCGGCGTGGGCCGAGGAGTTCACCGTCGTCGACTGCGCGAGCCCGCACACGGCGCAACTCGCCTACCGCGGCACCTTCGCGGGTGATGAAGCGACCGAGTTCCCGGGCGAGGAGGCCCTGGCGACGCAGTCGCAGGAGCTCTGCGCCGCAGAGGGCGTCATCGATCCGGCCGCGGCGAGCGGAGTCGGCGAGCTGCAGATGCTCACCGCGTTCCCCGTGACCGCCGAGCAGTGGGACGCCGGACAGCGCAGCTACTACTGCTTCGTCGAGCAGGTCAGCGGCGAGCCGCTGACGGTCGGCCTCGCCGGCCCCGGACCCGCCGCACCATGAGCCGGCTGGTGGTCGTCGGGTCGGTGAACGTCGACGCGACGAGCTACGTCGACGCCTTCCCGCAGCCCGGCGAGACCATCCACTCGCACGGCCACCGTGTCGCGCTCGGCGGCAAGGGCGCGAACCAGGCCATCGCGGCCCACCTCTGCTCGGCCGACGTCGAGTTCGTCGCGCGCCTCGGCGACGACGCCGCGGCCGACGTCGCCCGTGCGGCGTTCGCCCGCTTCGGGCTTCCGACGGAGGCCGTGGCGACGGTGGCGGGCACGCCGACCGGGGTCGCCCAGATCACCGTGGCCGCGTCGGGCGAGAACACGATCGTGGTCACGGCGGGGGCGAACGCCGCGGTCGGTGCCGACGTGGTCGCCGCCGAGCGCGAGCGCATCGCCGCCGCCGACCTCGTGCTCACGCAGGGCGAGCTG
>NZ_SDPL01000592.1 GCF_004135055.1 Agromyces binzhouensis
CGCCGGCCGCACGGCACCGCGGCCGAACCGGCGCACGACCTCGTCGATCGTCCGCTCGGCGTCGCGCCATTCCTCGTCGGGGTCCCACAGTGGTGCCCCGTCGCCGGCGTGCCGGAGGTGCTCGGCTCGCACGCCGATCAGCCGGACGCGCCGACCGTCGCCCACGAGCTCGCCGAGCGGCACGAGCGCCTCCTCGTAGATGCGTCGCGCGACGTCGGTCGGCTCGGCCAGCGTGCGCGACCGGGTGACCGTCGTGAAGTCGCCGTAGCGGAGCTTCAGGGTGACGGTACGCGCCAGCATGCCGGCACGGCGCAGCCGAACGCCGACGTCGGTCGCCAATCGCAGGAGCTCGCGCGCGATCTCGTCGTGCGCGACGAGGTCGTGATGGAACGTCGTCTCGTGGCCGATGCTCTTCTCGACCCGCCGCGTCTCGACGTCGCGCGGGTCGACGCCGTCGGCCAATCGGGTCAGGCGCGCCGCGAGCGCCGGGCCGACCGCGCGGGCCAGCGCGTCCTCCGGCATGTCGGCCACGTCGCCGACCGTGCGGAGGCCGAGCTTTCGGAGCGACTCCTCGGTCACGCGGCCGACGCCCCAGAGCGCCGACACGGGCAGCGGGTGCAGGAACGCGGTCGTCTCGGATGCGGGGACGACGAGCATGCCGTCGGGCTTGGCGCGCGAGGACGCGACCTTCGCGACGTACTTGCTCGCGGCGACGCCCACCGAGCAGGTGAGTCCGGTCTCGTCGTGGACCCGTCGGCGGATGGTCCAGGCGATCTCGGCCGGGCTGCCGTGCAGGCGGCGCGCGCCCGACACGTCGAGGAAGGCCTCGTCGATCGAGAGCGGCTCGACGAGGGGAGTGAGCTCGCGGAAGATCTCCATGACGCGCTCGGAGTACTCCGAGTAGCGCCGGTAGTCGCCGCGGAGCACGACCGCGTTGGGGCAGCGCTGCAGCGCGACCGACATCGGCATCGCCGAGTTCACCCCGTAGCGCCTGGCCTCGTAGCTCGCGGCGGCGACGACCCCTCGCCCCGCAGTCCCGCCGACGAGCACGGGCCTGCCGCGCAGCTCGGGCCGGCGAAGGAGTTCGACGGACACGAAGAACGCGTCCATGTCGACGTGCAGGATCGGGGTCGCGGAGTCGTCGACCGGACCGATCGTGACCTGCCTCGACGAGCCGTCCTGCTTGCTCACGCAGCGACCCTAGCGCCCGCCGCCGACACCCGGGTCAGAACCCGAAGTCGCCGAAGTCTCCGCCGCCGAAGTCCCCGCCACCGCCGAAGTCCCCGAAACCGCCCCAGTCGCCGCCCGCATCACCCGCGCCCGCGGCGTCGATCGACCCCGCGTCGGCACCGGCGTCAGCGCCCACGTCGTCGCCGCCCGAGGCCTCGCCGTCGGTCGCGCCCGCGGCGTCGAACGCCGAC
>NZ_SDPL01000593.1 GCF_004135055.1 Agromyces binzhouensis
CCCAGGTCGCGCCGCCCGCGACGGGCGGCGCCGAGGCCGGCGCGGCGGAGGACTGGCGCGGGGTCGATGCCGCCTTCGCCGGGCTCGAGCACGCCGCTCCGGCGGAGGACGTGCTGAACCTCAACATCTGGACGCCCGATCCGGGCGCGGTGCGACGTCCCGTGATGGTGTGGATCCAGGGCGGGATGTTCGAGCTCAGTTCGACGGCCGCGTACGACGGCAGCCGGTTCGCGCGGGACGGCATCGTGTGCGTCGTCATCAACTGGCGGCCGGGGGCCGAGGGGTTCCTGATGCTCGACGACGGGAACGTGAACCGGGGTCTCCTCGACCAGGTCGCGGCGTTGGAGTGGGTCCGGGACCGGATCGACGCGTTCGGCGGGGATCCCGACGACGTGACCGTCTTCGGCGAGTCCGCGGGCGCCATGAGCATCGGGATGCTGCTCGCGATGCCGGCCGCGGCCGGCCTGTTCCGACGGGCGATCCTCCAGAGCGGCGCCGCGCACCACGTGCTGCCGCCGTCCGACGCCGAGCGCCTGGCGGGGCTCCTCGCGGAACGTCTCGGCACGTCGCCGACCCGTGAGGCGATCGCGGCGGTCGGCGTGCCCCGCCTGCTCGCGGCGCAGGCCGCACTCAAGGCGGACCTGATCGCCCATCCGGACCCGGATCGATGGGGCATGCCGCTCGTGGCCACCACGATGCCGTGGCAGCCCGTCGTCGACGGCGCGGTGATCCCCGCAGCGCCGATCGATCGGATCGCGGCGGGCGCCGCCCGCGACGTGGACCTGGTCGTCGGCACGAACGCCGACGACTGGCGCCTCTGGCTCACGGTGAGCGGCGCGTTCGCGCGGATCACGGACGAGATCCTCACGGGTCCGGTGGCCCGCTTCGGCTCCCAGTCGCTCGCGGCGTACGACCTTGCGCCGACGACGTCCCTGCCCGCGTACCGGGCGCGGTACCCGGACGCGGTTCCGGGCGACCTGCTCGCAGCAGTCCAGACCGACTGGTGGATGCGGATCCCGGCGATCAGGCTGGCGGACGCGCACGCGGCGGCCGGCGGTCGGACCTACATGTACGAGTTCGCGTGGCCGGCGCCGGGCCTCGGAGCCGTCCACGCGCTGGAGATCCCGTTCGTGTTCGACACGCTCTCCCCCGACGCCCCGCTGTTCGGCCCGATGCTCGGCCCGAACCCGCCGCAGTCGCTCGCCGACTCGATGCACGGTGCGTGGGTCGCATTCGCGTCGTCCGGCGACCCGGGCGAGCAGTGGCCGAGGTACCACGCCGAACTGCGCGCGACGATGCGCTTCGACGTGCAGTCGCGGGTCGCGGTGGACCCCCGCGCGTGGGAGCGCGGCCTGTGGGCGGGCGTCAGGTGAGCTCGGAGCGCGGCCGGCCGCCGGCGTACACGCTGCGCCCGATGCC
>NZ_SDPL01000594.1 GCF_004135055.1 Agromyces binzhouensis
AGCGCGTCCGCCGTGGCGGGGCGTGCGCCGATCCGCTCGGCGAACGCGTCGACCAGGAAGCGAGCCCGCGAGGGTCCGGCGATCGCCACGACGCCGCCCGTGGAGACGCCGTCCCCGACGGCCGCTCGGGCCGCCATGGCGCCGAACGAGTGCCCGATGATCGTGTGGAAGCGGCCCTCGCGGGCCTGCAGGGCGTGGATCGCGGCGAGCCAGTCGCGGATGTCGGTCCGCCGGCCGGCCGACTCGCCGTTGGCGGGCGCCTCGAACGCGAGCAGGCGGAAGCCCTCGGCGCGCAGCTCCCGCACGATGGGCGCGAACTGCGACGCGCGGCCGCACCATCCGTGGACCAGCAGGATCGTGTCGGGCCCGGTGCCCCATTCGTAGGTCGCGAGGTCGCGCCCGCGCACGCGGATTGTGGAGTGCGTCGCGGCGGCGTGCACCGAGCGGTCGGATGGGCGGACGGGCAGGCGCCCGCCGACGCGCATGAAGAGCGGCAGGGCGGCCGCGGCGGACGCCTCGGGGGAGACGAGTTCGGCCGCGCGGATGGCGGCGACGCGGCTGAGGAGTGCGGCGGCGGTCGCGGTCTCGGCGATGGTGGACACGGGGCTCTCCGATCAATGAATACGAACGGTCGTGTGTTGAGTATACGAACGTTCGTGCGTAAAATCGAGAGGGTGAGCGCAGAAACCTCCAGCGGAGTCATGGACGGCCGGCGCGTCAGGGGCGACGCGTCGCGACGACAGGTGCTCGCCGCCGCCGTCGACCTCGCGTCGGTCGAGGGCCTCGACCAGCTCTCGATCGGCCGCATCGCCGACGCGGCATCCGTCAGCAAGAGCGGCGTCGCCACGCTGTTCGGCAGCAAGGAACGGCTGCAGCTCGCGACCGTCGAGGCCGCCCGGCAGCGGTTCGTCGAGTCGGTGATCACGCCCGCCCGCGAGCTGCCGCGCGGGCTCGGTCGCGTGATCGCCCTCCTCGACGGGTGGATCACGTACTCGCGCGACCGCGTGTTCCCGGGCGGATGCTTCTTCGCCGAGGCCGCGGCCGACTTCGACGCCAAGCCGGGCGACGTGCACGACGCGATCGATCGCTCGCTCCTCGAGTGGAACGGGTACCTCTCGGTCTCGCTCGGCTACGCCCGCGACGGCGGCGAACTCCTCGCCCTCGACGACCCCGAGCAGCTCGCCTTCGAGTTCACCGCCCTGCTCGACCTCGCCAACCGCGACTCGGTCATGCACGGCACGAACGCCTCGTACGCGCGCGCCCGACGCGGCATCGCCGCACGCCTGCGCGCCGCAGGCGCCGATCCCGCCGCGATCGACGCGTTCGCCGCCGTCTCCGACGACTGACGCTCCGCGCGATCGCCGCGGGTCCGGAGGACCCGCACCCGCGACGACCGCCGTGACGAGCGGGGC
>NZ_SDPL01000595.1 GCF_004135055.1 Agromyces binzhouensis
CGGACGGGGCGTCGGCGATCGCCGCGCCGGCCGCTCCCCCGGTCCGCCAGGCGTGGCAGATCGCGAGCGCGAGCGCGTCCGCGGCATCCGCCGGCTTGGGCACCGACTCGAGCCCGAGGATTCGGGCGACCATCGCGCCGACCTGGGCCTTGTCGGCACGTCCGTAGCCGGTGATCGCCGCCTTCACCTCGCTCGGGGTGTGCAGCGCGACCGGCAGCACGCGGCGGGCGGCGATGAGCATCGCGACGCCCGAGATCTGGGCGGTGCCCATGATCGTCGAGACGTCGGACCGTGCGAACACGCGCTCGAGCGCGACCGCCTGCGGGCGGTGCTCCTCGAGGATCGCCTCGAGTCCGTCGGCGATGCGCGCCAGGCGTCGCGGCGTGTCGAGGTCGGCGGGCGAGCGCAGCACGACGACGTCGACGAGCTTCGCCGTGCGGTTCGGCTCGACGTCGACCACGCCCACGCCGCAGCGCGTGAGTCCGGGGTCGATGCCGAGCACGCGCACGGCGATCGGCCTAGTCCTCGGCCTCGAGTTCGGCCTGCACCTCGGGGCTCAGGTCGAAGTTGCTGTAGACGTTCTGCACGTCGTCGCTGTCCTCCAGCGCATCGATGAGCCGGAACACCTTGCGCGCCGTGTCGGCGTCGATCTCGACCTTGAGGTTCGGCACGAACTCGACGTCGGCCGACTCGTAGTCGAGGCCCGCCTCCTGCAGCGCCTTGCGGATCTCGACCATCGCGGACGGGTCGGTGATGACCTCGAAGCCCTGCGCGTGCGGCTCGATCTCCTCGGCACCGGCCTCGAGCGCCGCCATCATGACGTCGTCCTCGGTCGTGCCCTCGCCGGTGACGACGATCACGCCCTTGCGGGTGAAGTTGTAGGCGACCGAACCCGGGTCCGCCAGCGTGCCGCCGTTGCGGTTGAGGCCGGTACGGACCTCCGCGGCGGCGCGGTTCTTGTTGTCGGTGAGCACCTCGATCATGAGGGCGACGCCGTTGGGGCCGTAGGCCTCGTAGGTGATGTTCTGGTACTCGACCGCCTCGCCGCCGATGCCGGCGCCGCGCTTGATGGCGCGATCGATGTTGTCGTTCGGGACCGACGTCTTCTTGGCCTTCTGCACCGCGTCGTACAGGGTCGGGTTGCCGTTCAGGTCGGCGCCGCCGAGCTTGGCCGCGACCTCGATGTTCTTGATGAGCTTGGCGAACGACTTCGCACGGCGCGCGTCGATGACGGCCTTCTTGTGCTTGGTCGTCGCCCACTTGGAATGCCCGGACATGCCTCTCCCGTCACGGTGGTTCTGTACCCCGACATTCTAGGCCAGTACGTCCTCCGGGCCCGGCGCGCGCGCGGGGTGGGCGCACGAGCCGACGGATGCCCGGGGCCGCTACGCCGCGGCGCCCGCCG
>NZ_SDPL01000596.1 GCF_004135055.1 Agromyces binzhouensis
GGGAGGGCGCGATCGCGCCGGGGACGACCAGGCAGGCGAGCGCGATGGCTGCGCCGGTGAACCCGCCGACCCGCGCGAGACGGCGCAGCAGCCGGTCGCGCTCCTTGTCGATCCGCCGCATGCCACCCCCTGCCGTCGGCGCCGTCCGCGCCGCGAGGCGGCGCTCTTCTCGAAGATAGCTCAGAACGACCCCCGTATGCGGGACACGGGGCCCGAACCGGGGCGTGGCGTCCGGATCCGGTCAGGCGGCGAGGAGCCGAGCGAGCTCCGCGGCGACGGCGTCGTCCTCGATCAGGAACGCGTCGTGCCCGTAGTCGGAGCGCAGCACGACCGGCTCGCCGCCGTGGATCGTCCGCCGGACCCCCGCGGCGATCTCGCGCTGGCCCTCGAGGGAGAAGTACCGGTCGCTGTCGATGCCGAGCACCAGCGTGGTCGCCTCGATGCGGCGGAGGGCGGCGGCGACGCCGTCGCGGCCGCGCCCGATGTCGTGCGAGTTCATCGCCTCGGTGAGGGTCAGGTAGCTGTTCGCGTCGAAGCGCCGGGTGAACTTGTTGCCGTGGAAGTCGAGGTAGGACTCGACCGCGAACCGCCCGCCGCCGCCGAGCGGGTCGAGGTCGGACTGCCAGCCGCGCTCGAAGCGCTGGTTGAGCTCGATCGGGGTGCGGTAGTTCAGCATGGCCATCCGGCGGGCGAGCGCGAGCCCGCGAGTGGGCCCCTCCCCGTCGGGGGCGTCGTAGTAGGCGCCGCCGCGGAACGCCGGGTCGCTGCGCACCGCCTCGAGCTGGACGGAGTTCAGCGCGATCTGGTCGGCGGTCGTCGCGGCGGGCGCCGCGAGCACCGCGATGCGCTCGACCGCCTCCGGCGCCATGACCGCCCACTCGAGGACGTGCATGGCGCCCATCGAGCCGCCCACGACGGCGGCGAAGCGGTCGATGCCGAGCGCTCGGGCGAACGCCACCTGCGCGGCGACCTGGTCGCGGATCGTGACGAAGGGGAACCTGGCGCCCCATTCGACGCCGTCGGGCGCGACCGATGCGGGACCGGTCGAGCCCTGGCATCCGCCGAGGACGTTCGGCGCGACGACGAACCAGCGATCGGTGTCGATGGCGCGACCCGGGCCGACGACGCCGGGCCACCAGCCGGCGCTCGCGTGGGCCGGCCCTGCGGGACCGACCACGTGGCTGTCGCCGGTGAGGGCGTGCAGCACGAGGATCGCGTTCCCGCGCACCGCATCGAGCTCGCCCCACGCCTCGTACGCGATGCGGACGTCGGGGAGGACCTGCCCTGACTCGAGCTCGAGGTCGCCGATCCTCGCGAACCGGCGGTCGCCGACGGGGTCGCCCTCGCGCCACGCGCCCGTCGCGGGCGCGCGCCCGGCGAGCTGGTGGGC
>NZ_SDPL01000597.1 GCF_004135055.1 Agromyces binzhouensis
CGGCGCTTCCGCCCGACGCGCTCGGCTGGCTCCCGCTCCTGGCGGGCGCGGCGATGACCGAGGCGGTCCGCGGAGCGCTCGCGGCGGCATCCGTCGACCGTGGCGGCGAGGAGGACGGCACCGGCGGCGTCGAGGCGTGGCTGAAGTGGCCGAACGACGTGCTCGTGTCCGGGTTCAAGGTGTGCGGCATCCTGTCGGAGCTCGTCGCCGAGGGCACCGTCGTCATCGGCGCCGGCCTCAACCTCACGCTCGACGAGCACGACCTGCCGACGCTCACCTCGACCTCGCTCCAGCTGGCGACCGGAGTCCGGCCCGACGCCGACGCCGTCCTCGCCGACTACCTGGAGCGACTGCTCGCGTCCACGGCCGACTTCGTCGCAGCCGGCGGCGATCCGATCGCCGGCGGCATCGCCGAGCGGGTGGCCTCGCTGTGCGGCACGCTCGGCCAGGACGTGCGCGTCGAGCTCCCGGGCGGGGGCGAACTCGTCGGCGTGGCCGAGCGGATCGACGCCGACGGCCGGCTCGTGGTGCGCGACGACGAGAACGGCGACGAGCAGGCTGTCGCCGCGGGAGACGTCACCCACCTGAGGTATTAATGGGCCTATGGGGCAGACGGCCGAGGTTCCCGTGCCCGACGGGGCCGAGCACGTCGTGGCGCGCCTTCGGCGCCACGGCCGCATCCTCGTGCTGCCCTCGCTCCTGCTCATCGCCGTGGCGGGCGCCACGGCGTACGCGGTCCCGTGGCTCGACGACGGATGGCCGCGGCTCGCGGCGATCGTGGCGGGCGCGCTCCTCGTGGTGCTCGGCAGCCTGCTGCCGTACCTCGCCTGGCTGAGCTCGCGGACCACGGTCACCACGCGTCGCGTCATCGTGCGGCGGGGGCTGTTCGTCCGCGTCCGGCGCGAACTCTGGCATCGTTCGGGCTACGACGTCCAGGTCGCCCGGTCGTGGCTGCAGCGGATGTCGGGCTCGGGCGACGTGCGACTGGAGACCGGGCACGAGGTGGCGGTGGTGATCCGCGACGTCCCGAAGCCCCTCCAGGTCCAGGCCGCGCTGCACGAGCTGATGGCCGACGCGCACGCACTCGGCGGTCCCGCGGTCGGTCCGGCCGCGCGCCCGGCGGCGTTCGCGTCGACGGATGCCGTCACCTGGGGCGGTCGCTGACGTCCCGTGGAGCCCGCGCCGAGTCGGAGCGCGTACTGTAGTCCGCGGCCCGAGCACGGTGACGGGCCGATCGGAACGAAGGGCGACACCACTTGGGCGAGGAATGCATCCACGGATTCGACGAGGGCCTCTGCGCGATCTGCTCGCCCCCGCCCGAGCCCGCGGCCGCGCCGAAGCCCGCACGTGCGACGCGGCCGACGACGCGGCGCAGCGCT
>NZ_SDPL01000598.1 GCF_004135055.1 Agromyces binzhouensis
GAGCCGTGCCCCGCGCGCGTGCGCGGCGCGCAGCGCGTCGACGACCGCGGCGGGCGGGTCCTCGCGGTCGGGGTGCCGGTAGCCGGGGATGAAGATCGTCTGGGCCCACTCGAACGCCTCGAGTCCGTCGGCCACGTGGTACGAGAGCCCGTCGCCGCCGGTGACGGGTCCGGGGCGCGCGCCGCACACCCGCACCTCGTACGGCATGCTCGCCCGTGTCGTGAAGGTCTGCGCCGGGATCCCGACGTCGAGCGGCTTCGCACCCTCGAGCACGAGCACCGCGACCCGGTGGTTCGACCGCGACATCACCCGCACCTCCCGAATGCGGGCCGCGCGACCTGCGCGTGCCCGCCGTGGCAAGGATGCCACCGATCGCAAGGATGTCGCATCCTGCCGCCGTCGCGACCCGCGCCGCCCGCGCGTAGCGTGGGCGCATGCCCGCCCCGGCCGACCCCGACGCATCCGTCGCCGACTTCTCGTCGCTGTTCGATCGCGGCCTGGTGCAGTGGGGGCTGCGCGGCGATCCGCACCTCTGGTCGGCGATGCGCGACTCCCTCGCCGGTGCGCCGATGCCCGAGGGGTTCTGGGACGTCCGCAGCACCGTCGGGCGCGAGTTCGCCCGCCTGACCGGTCAGCCCCTGACCGACACCGACGAGCCGCTGCGCGTCGCCGCGTTCGTCACCGGAAGCGGAATGAGCGACGGGCACGTGCTCCCGTCGTTCTGGGTGCGCACCGCCATCCCGATCCTCATCGACCGCTGGGCGGCAGTGCGATCGAGCCGGGCCACCACGACGGCATGAGCGTCGCCATCCTGGCAGCGGATGCCGCGGCATCCGTCTCGTCGCCCAGCGCCCACGTCTCGAGCGCACCGACGAGCCCGCCCGCGATGTACGCCGCGGCCTCGGCGATGGCGACGTCGTCGCTCGGCGCCCCGGGAACGCGCTGCGCGCGCCACACCTCGAGCGCGAGTCGCGCCCGGTGCCGGAGGCGCGCCTCGAGCGCGGACCGGAACACGCCGCGACTCGTCGACCCGAAGAGCGCGCGATAGCCGGCGCGGTCCTCGACGACGTGCTCGAGCACCGCGACGAGTGAGGCGAGGTATCGCTCGGCGACGTGCTCGGGCGTCTCCGCCCCCGGCTCGACGGCCACGGCGCTGAGCCGGTCGAGGTCCTGGGTGAACACGTGGAGTGCGAACGCGTGCACGTTCGGCGCGTGCGCATAGAACGTGGTGCGGTGCACGCCCGCCTCCCGGCAGAGCGCCGCCACCGAGATCGCGTCGAGCGGCTCGCGCTCGAGGAGCCGGAGCAGCGCAGCGGCGAGCGCGGCGCGCGTGCGACGGTGCCGCGGGTCGTCGACGGGCAAGGCTGCGACGCG
>NZ_SDPL01000599.1 GCF_004135055.1 Agromyces binzhouensis
TCCACGCGGCACGTTCGGCCGCCGTCGAGGCCACGGTCACCGCGAACGCGCGGCGCGCGGCGGCGGCGATCGCGTCGAGCTGCTCGCGCGTCGTGTCAGCGGTCGACGCGGGTGCGGCGGTGTCGCGTTCGGGCGCGGCGGTGTCGGTCATCGGTCCTCCGTGGGTGGGACGGATGCCGCGGCATCCGTCAGCTCGTCCGAGAAGCGTACGCCGAGGCCGGGCTGTCCGGTCGTGGACGCCGTGGCGCCCACGACGGTGACGGGCGACGGCGCGGCGAGTGCGCCGAGCGCTTCGAAGGAGGCGTCCTCGACGGACTCGACGAGGTGCCGGCCGGGCAGCGCGAGCGCGAGCTGCGCCGAGAGCTCGAGCAGCAGGTGCGGCGCGAGCTCGACGCCGCGATCGGCGGCCAGGTCGGCGATCCGCAGGAACGGCGTGACGCCGCCGACGCGCACGGCGTTCGGCTGCACGAGGTCGACCGCGCCGGCGTCGATGAACTCGGCGAACCGGTAGCGGGTGTGCACGTTCTCGCCGAGCGCGACGGGCACCTCGATGCGGCGGCGCAGTTCGACGTGGGCGGCGAGGTCGTCGGCCCGCAGCGGCTCCTCGATCCAGGCCAGGTCGAACGCGGCGAGCTCGCCGATCGCGCGTTCGGCCTGCTGGAGGCTCCAGCGCTGGTTCGCGTCGATCATGAGTCCGCGGTCGGGCCCGAGCACGTCGCGGACGGCGGCGATGCGCTCGAGGTCGCGCGCGAGGTCGGGGCTGCCGACCTTGACCTTGACCGCGTCGTAGCCCTCCTGGACCCATCGCTCGGCCTGCGCGACGAGCTCGCCGAGGGAGTAGTGGAGGTTCACTCCGCTGCCGTAGGCGGTCGCGGTCTCGTGCTGCCGGCCGACGAGGTCGGTCAGCGTCAGCCCGGAGCGCCGGCCCGCGAGATCCCAGAGCGCGAGGTCGAGCCCGGCCATCGCGATGGTGGTGATGCCACCGCCGCCGGCCTCGTGCAGGTGGGCCCAGAGCGGGTCCCAGAGGGCGGATGCCTCCGCCTCGCGCCCGATGGCGAAGTCCCGGATGTCGTGGTCGAGGTGCGCGCGGACGGCCGCCGCGCCGATCGTGGGCGTCCACGAGAAGCCCCAGCCGACGGCGCCGTCGGAGTCCTCGACCTCGACCTCGATGACCGACAGGTCGCGCACGTCGGGGCCCCACGGCCTGCGCAGCGGGATCCGGATCGGGCGCGTCGCGATGCGCGCGATGGTCGCGGTCACCGGGACGCGGCCCCCGCGCCATCCGCCATCGCCGTCGTGGAGCTCGTCGGCCGCGTTCGCGATGATCCCCGAGCTCGCCGCGCTGCACTACCGGGCGTACGTCGACGGCGACG
>NZ_SDPL01000006.1 GCF_004135055.1 Agromyces binzhouensis
GAGGTGCGCGCCGTCTCGCGCACCCCGTCGACCGCGCCGGAATCGGGCGTCACGCCCGTCGCGGCCGACCTCCGCGACGCGGCATCCGCTGCCGACGCGCTTCGGGGCGCCGACGTCGCCTACCTCACCGTGGGCCTGCCGTACACGACCACGGCCTGGCGGCGCGACCTGCCGGTCATCGTGCGGAACGCGGTCGACGGATGCCTCACGGCCGGCGCCCGGCTCGTGTACTTCGACAACGTCTACGCGTACGGCCGCACCGACGGGCGGCCGATGACGGAGTCGACGCCGATCAGGCCGACGAGCCGGAAGGGCGCGGTGCGCGCCGACGTGCTGCGCATGCTCGACACGGCCCGCGACGAGCGCGGGCTCGACCTGACCATCGGACGCGCCGCGGACTTCTACGGCCCCGGGGCGACGACGAGCGCGTTCAACATGTTCGCGATCGACCGCGTCGCCACGGGGAAGCCGCCGATGTGGATGTTCGACGCGAGCCTGCCGCACTCGATCACGTACACGCCCGACATCGGCGCGGGCCTCGCCGTGCTCGGCACCGACGACCGCGCCCGAGGTCGCACCTGGCACCTGCCGACCGCGCCGGCGCTGACCGGCGAGGAGTACCTCGCCCTCGCGTCGGGCGGCCGACTCCCCCACCGGACGATGTCGATGGGCGCGATGCGGCTCGGCGCGCTGTTCGCGAGCGGCGCGCGGGAGTCGCTCGAGATGGCCTACCAGTACACCGAGCCCTACGTGTTCGACTCGTCGGCGTTCGAGCGCGAGTTCGGCGTCGCGCCGACGCCGTATGCCGAGGGGATCGCGGCGTCACTGCGGACCGCGTCGGCGAAGGCGGGGTGACGCCGCGCGAGCGCAGCGGTCGGACGGGTCAGAGCAGCCCTTCCGGCCACTCCCATCCGGGCGGCGGGGTGGTTCCGCCGGTGCCGTAGGGGTCGCAGTCGGGTTGGCAGGCGCGGATGCTCTCCTCGCTGAGCGAGAACTCGAACGGGACCGTGATCGTGCCCCAGTCGGGCGGGAAGATGGAGACGGACTCCGCTTGGGCCGCGGACGCAGCCGCGGCGGCGGCGGCACGTGCGGCGGCTTCGATCGCCGCGGCGTTCGCCGTCGCGTGGGTCGATTCCACCTCGGATGCCGCGGCGAGCCACCTGGGCAGCGCCTCGAGTCCGACCGCCTCGCCCTCCTCGGCGAGCACCGCGTCGCGCGCGGCGCGCAGTTCGGCCACGACGTCGGCCGGCGCCATGCCGGATGCCGCGATGACCCGATCGGTGCGCGGGCCCACTTCGGCGACGACGGCGGCGACCGCGCGATGGGCCGACTCGCACGCCGCGTGCCGTTCGAGAGCCGCGAGACGGATCAGCTCCGCCTCCTCGCCGGCCGACGCCCGGAGATCGCTGAGGCGGTGGACCTCCTCGACGAGCTCGTCGCGACTGGACGACTCCGCATCCCGCACGAGGAGGATCGTCTCGGTCGAGGCCGGCTGCGCCACGTCCGTCTCGGGCGCGACGCGCGCCATGGCCGCCGTGCCCATCGAGATGACCGTGGTCGAGAAGCGGTCCGTCGCGGAGATCGCGGGCTGGAGGCGGCTCGTCTCGTCACGCACGCACTCGTCGGCAGCGGACGACGCGGCTTGCGCGGCATCCGCGCGCTCGCTCACCAGGTCGATCTCCGTGACGAGCCGGTCGCGCTCGACGGTGAGCTCCGCGCGGGCCTCGGCATCGAGGACCGCCGCCCGGCTGGTGACCGCGGCCGCGGCGAACGCCATCGCGATCACGAGCAGCACGGCGACGGCGATCGGTCGACGTCGGATGCCGGTGAGGGCGGCACCGAGGGTGTTCATGCATGGACTCCTCCTGCGCCGCACCGCGCAGTCGCGGGTTCACGCTAGCGGATGCCTCGGCCCCGGACGATGACGAAACGGACACGAATCCCCGCGGCTTCCCGGCGGCAGGCGGCCTTCACTCCGCCGATGTCCCGGTACCTCGGTACTCGGTGCTCCGATACCACAATGTCAGGGTGCGCCGTCGGGCCTCCGCACCAGCTGAAGCCCCGCGCCGGCGAACTGACGAACGCTGGCGTCGGGCAGGAACGCCCGGGTCAGGGCGGCTCCGATACGCGTGAGGTCGGCCTCGTCGCGATAGAGCAGGTACAGCTGCTCGAAGCGCGGGTTGAACTTGCCCTTGAACCGATGGAGCGACTGGAAGCCGTAGACCGGCTCGAGCACCCTCGACAGCAGCTCGGAGAGTTCGGCGATCCGCCCGGCGTCCGGCGGGTAGTCGTGGGTCAGGGGCGCCCCCGACAGCGACATGATCTCCGCCCCCTCCTCGGCGAAGCGTTGCGCCGACGAGCCGATGAGGAACTCCATCACGGGCCCGAATCCGTTCTCGCGGCGGCGCATGAGGTCCAGTGTCCACCCGCGGATGCCGGCGTCGCCGTAGACCGGCAGCCACGACAGGAACCCGTCGACATCCCCCTTCGGCGAGATCGCGAGCGCGAGCCGCACTTCGGGGTCGGCGGCCTCGTCGAGCGTTCCGAGGGTGAAGCCCATCTCGGGGAGGTCCTTGTCGCCGACCCACTGCTCGCTGATGGCCCGCAGTTGGGCGCGGATGCCCCAGCTCTCGTCGGCCAGCCGTGTCAGGCGGAACTCCATGCCCTCGCGCTCTGCCCGGTTCAGCGCGCCGCGCACCGCAGCCCACCGTTTGCCCGAGAATGCGAGCCCCTCGAGGTCGACGATGGTGTCGTCGGCCACCACCAGGCTGCGCCATCCGTCGGGAACGGCCGCTCGGGTGGCGTCGCCCGAGCTGAAGAAGCAGGGCACGAGCCCCGCGTGCTCGGCCATGTCGATGAACTCGGACACCGACTCGCCCCGTGTGCCCTCGGGTCCGAGCGGGTCGGCGAGCACGAGCGCGACGCCGGCACGGCGCTGGTAGGCGACGATGCCGACCGACGTGCGGGCGTACTGCATGTAGGGCCAGGTGGTCATCCACGACAGCGTGCCGCCGCCGTGCGTGCGCAGTGCCCGCACGACGTCGTCGCGCGTCGGCGGCGGCGCGATGCCGAGTTCGGGCCGGCGCCTCGCCGCGAACGCCCGGCGAACCACGATCAGGTAGACGGCCATCAGCAGCCAGAGCACGCCCGTGGCGATCGCGACGCTGGGATCGCCGCCGATCACGGCGTCGGCCTCTGCATCGCGGAGCACCGTCAGGAGCAGCACCACGAGCGCGATGGACACCAGCACGTTGACCAGACCCCAGATGAGCGTCAGCACCCATGCCCAGCGTCGACCGCGCACCAGACCGTACGAGACGATGAGGATGATCGCGACGTCGAGGGCCAGGTCGAGGAGCGAGCCGCCCACCGGCTCGGTGCGCCCGAACGGACCGAAGGTGGGTGCGAGCGTCGTCAACAGCAGGATGGCGCCGAGCGCGAGGCTGGCGATGCCGGCGATGATCCGCTGCTCGTGCACGGTGGTCCGCTGGACCTTCAGCGACCGGTCGACGAACAGCACGAGGCCCACGGCGAAGGCGTGCTCGAGGTCGGCGAGGCTCCCCCAGAAGAGCAGCGTGAC
This sequence comes from Agromyces binzhouensis, assembly GCF_004135055.1. Lineage (GTDB taxonomy): Bacteria > Actinomycetota > Actinomycetes > Actinomycetales > Microbacteriaceae > Agromyces > Agromyces binzhouensis. The sequence continues at coordinate 3,581 of NZ_SDPL01000006.1, forward strand.
GACGCTGAACGCGATGAGCACCAGCCACGCCCGCACCCGCCAGGGCTGCACGAACAACCCGACCGCGGCGGCGATGCACGCCACGGTGCCACCCGACGGCCCCACATCGAGCACGGTGGCCTCGAGCTGCGCCCACGGCCAGGGCAGCAGGGCGGCGAGCCAGAGGAACAGGGCGCTCGCGAGGATCGCGAACACCTGCCCGGCCCAGAAGTACCCCAGCGCCGTGCGCGTGCCGCGCCGGATCTCGAGGAACGCCATGCCCGCGAAGCTCGCGATCGCGAACGCGTACACGACGGGGTGGTCGACGAAGAACGTGCCGGTGATCGGGGTCCAGAACTTGCCCTCGGCGAAGGCGGGGAGCCCGTAGGCGACGCTCTCGAAGAGCGGATGGTCGACGAACGGCGACCACAGCGCTCCGGTCGCGAGCCCCGCGATGAGGATCGCCGCGACCGTCGCGATCGTCGCGGGCGCCTTCGTCAGGATCGCAACGGATCGCCGTGGTGTCTCGGCATCGGTCGCCTGTGTCGTCGCCATGGCTTCCCCCGGGTCGCGCTCGCCTCCCCCGACCCTAGCGGGAGGCTCCCCGCACGCCGGGTGACGCCGCCGGTCGCGCGCGATGCGTTCTCGCGCCGGAACGCTGACGCTGCCGCACGCGGCGTCCGGGTACGACGAAGGCCCGGCACCTGATGGGGTGCCGGGCCTGCGTCGCTCGTTTGGACGAAATGTGGCGGTCAGGGCGGATGCCGGGCGCCGAGTTTCGTCCAAACGGTGAGGTGGGGCGGGGACGTGGGAGTTCTACGCCGCCTGCGACAGGTCGACCGTCGCGTTCGGCACGGATGCCACGACGAACTCGCCGTCGGCGGCATCCACCCGCACGCCCTCGCCGTCGCCGAGGGCGCCGGTGACGAAGAGGGCGGCGATGCGATCGTCGATCTCGCGCTGGATCAGGCGCCGCAGCGGACGGGCACCGTACTCGGGCTCGTAGCCGCGCTCCGCGAGGAGCGCCACCGCGGCATCCGTCACCTCGAAGGCGATCTCGCGCGCGGCGAGCCGCGACGAGGTCGCACCCAGCATCAGGCGCACGATCTGCGCGATCTCCGCAGACGAGAGCTTCTGGAACAGCACGATCGAGTACGGGTTGCGCCGCACGTTGCATGCACGACGGCTCTCGGGTCAACCACGCGGCCGGGCGGCGACCACAGCGCCGAGCGCCTCGACGGCCTCGGAGAGCTGTTCGGCGGTGATGGCGCGGCCGAGGTACTGCAGCACGAGTCCGTCGAGCGCGGCGAACATGGCGCGGTCGAAGCCCGCACTGCTGGCGAGCCCGAGGTCGGCTCGGCCGTGGGCGAGTTCCTCGACGTACCGCTCGTAGAGTGTGCGCACCGCGCGCTGCAGGTCGGGGCGACGACTCGCTTCGAGCACCATCTCGAACTGGAACACCTGCAGGGCGGGCTCGGAGAGCACGTTCTCGATCAGGGCCGACCGGAACGACTCGGGGTCGCCGGCGTACTGGCCGAGGTTCGCCAGCCCGATCGACCGCTCCATCGACCACTCCAGCGTCGCGGAGAGGAGCGCGTCGCGCGTGCCGAAGTGGTGGGCGATCAGGGTGTTGTTGACGCCCGCCGCGTCGGCGACGGCTCGGAACGTCATGCCCCGCAGCCCCTTCGCCGCCACGACCCTGACCGTTGCGGCGAGCAGCGCCTCCTTGCCGTCGCCGTGGTTCAGGGGCCGCCGCCGGGGGTCCGTCATGCGCTCCAGTGTAGGGAGCGACGGGTCGGCGGTCAGCGACACGCTTGACGAAGAACTAAGCATGTGCTTAGCTTACCGGCATCCAATACTCAGCAGTTGCTTAGTTCGACTCGGATCGTTCGAGCGACTGCTCCCGTGAAGGAAACGATGATGTCTCTGAACACGCACGCACGACCGACCGCTCGGCCGGCCGAGGTCGACGTCCTCATCCTGGGCGCGGGCTTCGCCGGCCTCACCGCGGCCCGCGAGCTGACCCAGCGCGGCCTCTCCGTGCGCATCCTCGAAGCCCGCGACCGCATCGGCGGGCGCACCTGGTACGCCGACGGCCTCGGACGCGGCCTCGAGCTCGGCGGCACCTGGGTGCACTGGACGCAGCCGTACGTCTGGGCCGAGCTCGCCCGGTACGGCATCGGCACGGTGCCGAGCCCGACCCCCGCCGTCGCGCACTGGTGGGAGGACGGCGGGCCGCGGTCGGGCGACCCGCAGGACCTGCTCGCCCGGCTGGACGAGCCGAACCGGCTCCTGACCGAAGAGGCGAGACGCGTGTTCCCGGAGCCGTTCCACCCGCTGAAGGAAGCGGCACTGGTCGAGGCCGCGGACCGCGAGACCGTCGCCGACCGCATCGCCGCGCTCGACTTGCCGGCCGGCGACCGCGCGCTCCTCGAGACGTTCTGGACCCTGAACGTGAACGGCTCGATCGAGGCCGCCGCCTACACGCAGGCACTGCGCTGGGTCGCGCTCACCAACGGCGACTGGGCCGTGAACTTCGAGGCGTGCGCCTCGTACAAGGTCGACGGGGGCACCATCCGGCTCGCACAGGCGATCGCGGACGACACCGACGCCGAGCTGTGGTTCGGCGCCGTCGTGGAATCCATCGAGCACGACGACGCCGCGGTCCGGGTCACGACCGCGGACGGCACGACGCACATCGCACGCCACGCGATCTCGACGCTGCCGCTGGCAGCGCTGTCGCGGATCCGTGTCGTCCCCGAACTCCCCCGCCCGATGCACGATGCCGCACGCGAGGGACAGTCGGGGCTCGGCACGAAGGTGTGGTTCCGCCTCGAGGGCGTGACCGAGCCCTTCGTCGCCTTCGGCGAGAAGGACTGGCCGCTGAACTTCTTCCAGGGCGAGTACCCCGACGGCGACGGGATCATCGTCATCGGATTCGGGCCCGACGCAACGGCCATCGACCCGACCGCCGCCCCTGCGATCGAGGCCGTCATCAGCCGGCTCATGCCGGGGGCGCGGGTGACGGCGGTCCGCGCGCACGATTGGGTGGCCGACCCCTTCGCCGGCGAGACCTGGCCGATGCACAAGCCCGGCTACCTCACCAGCGCCCTGCCCGCGTTCCACGCCGGGGCGGGCCTCCTCCGGTTCGCCGGCTCCGACTACGCCCACGGATGGGGCGGCTTCATCGACGGGGCCATCGAGAGCGGCCTGATCGAGGCGCGCCGCATCCTCACCGAGCACGCCGCTGCCGGCGTGCACGGCGGCGCGCGCCTGCTGGCCGCCAGCGCCTGATCCCGCCGCAGCTCCGCGGCCGACACCCACCAGAGCACCGCTCGAGTCCAAAGGAGGACCTCATGAGCACCACCACCGAATCCGCGCCCGCTACGGTCGAGACCGTGCACGGCACCGCCCTCAAGCCGAACAGCCTGGGCTTCATCGGCATCGCGTTCTTCGTCATCGCCGCCGCCGCACCCATGGCCGCGTTCGTGGGCGCCGGCCCCGTGCTGTTCTCGATCATGGGACCGGGCGTCCCGCTCGTCTACGTCATGGTCGCCGTCGTCATCGCGCTCTTCGCGGTGGGCTACCTGAAGATGAGCCGGCACATCGTGCACGCCGGCGGCTTCGTCGCCTACATCGCCAGGGGCCTCGGGCGCCACGCCGCGACGGGCGCGGCGGGCATCGTCATCGTGACGTACATCGCGCTGCAGGTGGGCTTCTGGGCGCAGTTCGGCGTGTTCGCCCAGCAGTTGGCGGCCGGATGGCTCGGCATCGACCTTCCCGTCTGGGTCTGGGCGCTCGCCTTCGTTGTGCTCACCACGGCGCTCGCGATGCGCGGCGTCGACCTCAACCTGCGGGTCCTCGGCGTCCTGCTCGTCGCCGAGATCGCCGTCGTCGCGATCCTCGTGGTCGGCATCCTGATCGGTGCGGCCGGCAACCCGCCGTCGCTCGAGAGCTTCAGCCCGTCGCAGCTCGCCAACCCCGGCTTCGGCGTCGCCGTCCTCTTCGTGTTCGCATGCTTCACCACCTTCGAGGCCACCACCGTCTTCAGCGAGGAGGCGCGGAACCCGCGCCGCACCATCCCGCTCGCGCTCTACGCCGTGGTGCTGTTCGTCGCCGTGTTCTACACCGTCGCCACGTGGTCGGTCAGCTACGCGATCGGCGCCGACCAGGTGCAGCAGGCGGCGAGCGACGACCTCGCCGGCATCATCTTCGGCCTCGCCGCGACCTACGTCGGCCCGTGGCTGGACATCACGATGCAGGTGCTCGTCGTCTCGAGCTTCATCGCGATGCTTATCGGCATGCAGAACATGTTCGCCCGGTACGGCTTCGCACTGGCTCGAGCCGGCGTCCTTCCGTCGCCGCTCGCACGCGTCACCCGGCGATCGAAGGCCCCTGCCGCGGCGGCGCTCGCGAACGGCGTCATCGTCGCGGTCATCGTGCTCGCCTTCCTGCTCGCCGGCGCCGACCCGATCGAGGTCGTCTACGCCTGGTTCGTCGCGCTCGGCACGGTCGGCTTCATCGTGATGATGGCGCTCGCCTCGCTCGCGATCGTCGTGTTCTTCCTGCGCGAGAAGGTCGACCGGGGCTTCTGGACGACGAAGGCAGCGCCCGCGGCATCCCTCGTCCTCGTGATCGCGGTGCTCGTCATCGCGCTGCAGAACTACGACGCGATGCTCTTCAGCGAGGGCGCCACCGCGAAGCTCCTGCTCTGGTTGATCCCGATCGCGTTCGCCCTCGGCGCGGCGCTGCCGATGGTCAAGAAGGACGTCGACTACGAGTCGGTCGTCGAGGCCGCGGCCTGACCAGCGACCCCTCACCGACTCCGCACGCATACCTCCTCACCGCACCCGCACCGAAAGGCCTCATCATGGGCACCTCCACCTCCACCTCTGCTTCGACCACGACCGAACAGGACTACGTCCCCGTCGAGGACTGGCCCGACGTCACCGCGATGCTCGAAGGGTTCGGCGAGCCGAGCCTCGGCGCATCCGATGCCCTCGAGGGCTCGACCTTCGACATCCGCTTCGACAACGGCTGGACCATCGCCCACCGCTTCGACGGCGGCACCGTCACCTGGACCATCACGGAGGGCGACGGCGCCGGGATGACCGGGACGCATCCGTACCGAGCCGTGGAGGCACGCCCGGGCCTCTTCTTCATCGACTTCATCAAGGGCGAGGGCGCGCACGCGAGCGACGTCTCGATCGTGCTCGACCGCAACGACGGTCGCGTGACCGTGGCCGACTCGAACTTCATCGATCGCCAGGGAGCCGTCCGCATGCAGACGGCGATCCTCACGGGGCGCGTCGCAGGCACGGGCGAGATCGAGCCGCTGCGGAGGTCGAGCGAACTCGTCGGACGCCGCATCTACTACCGCTACAGCCCGAGCGAGCACTACGAGCACATCTACCTCAACAACGGCACCTTCGTGTGGCACTGCATCCACGGTGCCGAGCAGGGACTCGCCGACGTCGACGCGGCGACGGTCTACGAACTGGGCGACGGCATCGTGATGCTGCACTGGAGCGAGTCGGTCATGCCGGTCGAGTCGTTCCTCGTGATCGACCTCGTCGCACAGCGCTCGATCGGCCGCATGTTCTGCTGGGACGGCCCCACCCTCGCCCCGGTGCACCTGCCGTTCGACAGCCGCTTCACGGTCCTCAACGAGACCGCCTACCCGACCGACTGACCCACGAGACCAACGAGACCTGGAGGAACCCATGTCCACGACCACGCAACCCGCCACGATCCTCGACGCGATCACCGCCGACGAGGCCACCGGGCGTCCGATCCCGGATGCCGCGACGCGCGAGACCATCGCCTACGCACCGGTGCACACCGTCGCCGACCTCGACGCGGCGGTCGCCGCGGCACGTGCCGCGCAGCCGGCGTGGGCCGCGCTCGGACACGGCGAGCGCAGCCGCATCCTGAACGCCATCGCCGACGAGATCGAGGCGAACGCCGAAGAACTCGCCGTGCTCCTCTCGCGCGAACAGGGCAAGCCGCTTGACGGGCCGAACGCCCGGTTCGAGGTCGGCGCGTGCGCCGCGTGGACCCGCAATGCGGCGGACACCGTCGTCGAACCCGAGGTCGTCTTCGAGGATGGCGCCGCCCGCGCCGAGCTGCACTACGAGCCGCTCGGGGTCGTCGGCGCGATCGGTCCGTGGAACTGGCCGATGATGATCTCGGTCTGGCAGATCGCGCCGTCGCTGCGCATGGGCAACACGGTCGTCGTGAAGCCGAGCGAGTACACGCCGCTGTCGGTGCTGGCGCTGGCCGAGGTGTTCAACCGGCACCTGCCGGAGGGCGTGCTCACGGTCATCGCGGGCGACCGCGAGGTGGGCGCGGCGATCGCCGCCCACCCGGGGCTCGACAAGATCATGTTCACCGGCTCGACGGCGACCGGCCGTCGGATCGTCGAATCGTCGGCGCAGAACCTCGCGCGACTCACCCTTGAGCTCGGCGGCAACGACGCCGGCATCGTGCTTCCCGATACGGATGTCTCGGCGATCGCCGAGAACCTCTTCTGGGGGTGCTTCATCAACACCGGCCAGACGTGCGCCTCGCTGAAGCGCCTGTACGTGCACGACTCGGTGTACGACGAGGTCGTCGACGCGCTCGCCGGAATGGCGCGCACCATGCCGATGGGCCGAGGTCTCGATGCCGGCAACGTGCTCGGCCCGGTGCAGAACGAGAAGCAGTTCGACGTCGTGCGCCGTCTCGTCGACGACGCCCGCAATCGCGGCGCGCGCGTCGTCGCCGGCGGCGAACCCGCCCCCGAGCTCGGCCCGCTCTTCTACCGCGCGACCGTCGTGGCCGACATCGACGACGGCGCGGCCCTCGTCGACGAGGAGCAGTTCGGCCCCGTCATCCCGGTGATCCGGTACACGGATGTCGACGACGCCGTCGCACGCGCGAACGCCTCGGAGCAGGGACTCGGCGCCTCGGTGTGGTCGAACGATCCGGACGAGGCCGTCGCGGTCGCCCGACGCATCCAGGCCGGCACGGTGTGGATCAACCAGCACGGCGCCCTCAACCCGAACATCCCGTTCGGCGGCACGAAGGGCTCGGGCTACGGTCACGAGTTCGGCATCCACGGGCTGAAGGCGGTGTCGGCGCCGAAGGTGATCTCGCGCTGATCGGGCGCGCGGCGAGGGCCCGGCTCCCCGATCGGGGCGCCGGGCCCTCGTGGCTCGAGCGCCGGTCAGTGCCGCGAGCTCCTCTCGGTCGTCGCCGGCTCCTCGAGCGGCGGCAGCCGGCACGCGTCGGCGAACCCGTCCGAGTGGATGCCGAGGGCGACGTTCATGCGCGCACTCATGTTCATGAAGGCGACCTTGGCCGTGAGCTCGATGAGCGCCGCCGGCCCGAGCGCCTCGAGCAGCCTCGCCGACAGTTCGTCGGTGACCGCCGGCGGGGTCTGGCTCATCGCCTCGGCGTGGGCCATCACGTGAGGCCGGCGTCGGCTCCTGCGTGCTCGGGCTCTGCGTGGTCATGGTGTCCTCCTCCGTCGTCGTCGGCGGCCGGGCTCGGCCCCGGCTCGTCCGTCCTCATGGAGACACCGCTCGGCGCGGAGGTGTGACACGGCGGAGTCCCGGGTCCGGCGGGTGAACGCGGGGCCCGGGACTCCGGTGGGGTGGATGGTCTCGATACGTGCCGCCTGTGGCGGTGCTACTCGACCACCGACCTACGCGGCGAGCGACACCGTCGCGTTGGGCACGGATACCACGACGAACTCGCCGTCGGCGGCATCCACCCGCACGCCCTCGCCGTCGCCGAGCGCGCCGGTGACGAAGAGGTCGGCGATGCGGTCGTCGATCTCGCGCTGGATCAGGCGACGCAGCGGACGGGCACCGTACTCGGGCTCGTAGCCGCGCTCCGCGAGGAGCGCCACCGCGGCATCCGTCACCTCGAACGCGATCTCGCGCGCGGCCAGCCGCGACGAGGTCGCACCCAGCATCAGGCGCACGATCTCGGCGATCTCGGCCGACGAGAGCTTCTGGAACAGCACGATCTCGTCGATGCGGTTCAGGAACTCGGGCCGCATGGCCTCGCGCACCTTGCCCATCACGCGCTGGCGCACGTCGTCCATCGACGAGAAGCCGTTGGCCGCAGCATCCGCCGACGCCACGAAGCCGAGCGCACCCGACCGCGACGCGAGGAACTCCGAACCGAGGTTCGAGGTCATGATGACCACCGTGTTGCGGAAGTCGACCGTGCGACCCTGGCCGTCGGTCAGGCGTCCGTCGTCGAGCACCTGCAGCAGCAGGTTGAACACGTCGGGGTGCGCCTTCTCGATCTCGTCGAACAGCACGATCGAGTACGGGTTGCGCCGCACCCGCTCGGTGAGCTGCCCGGCCTCGTCGTAGCCGACGTATCCGGGAGGGGCGCCGACGAGCCGCGACACCGTGTGCCGCTCGCCGAACTCGCTCATATCGAAGCGGATGATCGCGCCCTCGTCGTCGAACAGCGACGACGCCAGCGCACGCGCCAGCTCGGTCTTGCCGACGCCGGTCGGTCCGAGGAACAGGAACGAACCGACGGGCCGCTTCGCGTCGCCCATGCCGGTGCGGTTGCGCCGCACCGAGCGGGCGACGGCGGTGACCGCGTCGTCCTGCCCGATGACCCGGTCGTGCAGCTCGCCCTCGAGGTTCGCGAGGCGCTCGCGCTCGCCTTCCGTAACCCGATTGACCGGGATGCCGGTGGCCCGCGAGATCACGGCGGCGATCTGCGCCTCGTCGATGACGGTCGAGGTCGCGGCCGCGCCATCCGTCGCAGCGGATGCCACGGCACGGCCCTGCGCGGCGGCCTTTTCCGTCGCCTCGTCGAGCCGCTCCTGCACCTTCTCGATCTCGTCGCGGATGCGCGAGGCCTCCTCGTAGTGCTCGGCGCGGACGGCCGCGTTCTTGTCAGCCTCCAGGTCTGCCAACCGCGAGATGAGCGCGGAGACATCCACCTTCACGCCCAGCTTGAGGCGCAGGCGCGCGCCGGCCTGGTCGATGAGGTCGATGGCCTTGTCGGGCAGCACGCGGTCGGTGAGGTACCGCGCGGAGAGCTCGACGGCGGCGCGCAGCGCCTCGTCGGTGTAGGTGACGCCGTGGTGCTCCTCGTACGCGGGGCGCAGGCCCTGCATGATGAGTACGGCGTCCTCGATCGAGGGCTCGCCGACCTTCACCGGCTGGAACCGGCGCTCGAGCGCGGGGTCCTTCTCGATGGTGCGGTACTCCTTGAGCGTGGTCGCGCCCACGAGGTGCAGCTCGCCGCGGGCGAGGCGGGGCTTCAGGATGTTGCCCGCGTCCATGCCCTCACCGGCACCGCCGGCGCCGACGACGGAGTGCACCTCGTCGACGAAGACGATCAGCTCGCCCTTGTGCTCGGCGATCTCCTCCATCGTCTTGGTGAGGCGCTCCTCGAAGTCGCCGCGGTAGCGGGTGCCGGCGAGCATGGCGGGCAGGTCGAGTGCGACGACGCGCTTGCCGAGCAGCTGCTCGGGCACGTTCTCCTCGACGATCGCGCGGGCGAGGCCCTCGACGATCGCGGTCTTGCCGACGCCGGCCTCGCCGATCAGCACGGGGTTGTTCTTCGTGCGGCGGCTGAGGATCTCGATGGTCTGCTCGATCTCGTCGGTGCGCCCGATCACGGGGTCGAGCTCGCCGTTCGCGGCGCGTTCGGTGAGGTCGAGGCCGAACTTGTCGAGCATGGGCGTCGCGGATGCCGCGGCATCCGTCTGCTCGCCCATGCCGCCCATCTCGGGGCCGGCTGACGGGTCGGATGTCATGTGCTCCCCCAGGCCGGCCGCGAGCGCCTCGGCGGTGACGCCGGCGCGCGCGAGCACCTGCCCGGCGGGGGCGTCCTGCCCGAGCACGAGCGCGAAGAAGAGGTGCTCGGGGTCGATGTACGTCGACCCGCTCGAGCGTGCGACCTGGTACGCGTGGAACAGCGCACGGCTGGCCGACGGGGTGATGGTCGCCGCGTTCGCGTCGGCGGTGACGGATGCCGCGGGCAGCCGCGCCTCGGTCGCCGTGATGATGCGCTCGGGCGACGCCCCGACGCGGGTGATCGCCTGCGCGACGGACTCGTCCTCGACGATGACGCGCAGGATGTGCAGCGCGTCGAGCTCGGTCTGTCCGCGCTCGAGCGCGAAGCGTCCGGCACGCTGCAGGATGCTCTGGGTGCGCGAAGTCAGGAACCGGCTGAGGTCGATCGACCGCGCCTGCCTGGCCTGCTCACCCGCGAGGTAGCGGCTCAGGAACTCGTCGAACGAGCTCGAGCCGGCCTCGTTGAAGTCGTCTGGCACCTAGGTCCTCCTGGGGGAACTTGAGTTGGGTACGCTCAAGTTCAACACGGGTGACAACTGGGTATTCCCGCCAATCGAAGCAAGAAGACGTTCCCGACCAATCGATGGCACGGGGAGACATCCCTTCCAAGGGCCTACCCCCGATAGAGTCACCTCGTTGTCGAACGCAACGGCGTCCCATACGCGAGCGTCAACGACCAGACAGTCAAGAGCGAGTTCGATGCGTCAGGGGGTGCAAGATGACAGGTCCGAGCGACAGCGGTGGAGTCACGGCTGAACAAGCGACTCAGGTCGCGAACGCTCTGCTCAAGGGAAAGGCAGTCCTTGTGACTGGCGCTGGGTTCTCCCATGGCGCGTCGGACAAATTCGGTGATGCTTTGCCCCTCGGACGCGGTCTTGCCAAGTCCATCTGGCCCGTGGCCTTCGGTGAAGCTCCTTTCGACGCGGCTTCAACCTTGGGCGAAATCTTCCGAATAGCGCAACAGCGCTCTGGAAACGCGCTGCGTGAACAGCTCGAACGAATGTTCACCGTCGACAGAAGCACACTGCCCAAGCGATATGCGGACTGGTTCGCGCTGCCATGGTCGCGGATCTACACGTTGAACATCGATGATCTCGACTCCGCAGTACAAGCCGCGAAGAAGGGTGCGGATCTCAACATCCTATCGGCCCTTACATCCTCACCCGGAGATGAACGAGCGGGAGCGACTACGGTTGTGCATCTGAACGGGCGCCTAGCTGACTACCCTCGCGTGACCTTCGACCCCCCGACGTACGGGTCTCGAACTGCGACGCCCGACGCTTGGTACCAACAATTCATCGTCGACACCGTAACCCGGCCAACCCTGTACATCGGCACGGTTCTCGACGAACCTCCAATCTGGCACTATTTGAGTCAGCGCGGCGCCAAAGGAGGGGCGAGCGAAACGCGTCCTCGTTCATGGCTATTCACCAAGAATCTTCCGATTGCCCGCCGCGAACTTCTTGCGGGTTTCAATATCAACTTGATCGAAGCATACGAGCAAGAAGTATACGAAGCGGTGGTGGAACCATTTCGCGCCCAACTACTCGAGGTCTCCGCACAGAGGCGACGCAGGGCGCGGACAGGTGCTTCCACGGCCGCGAACGTCGCCGACATCATCGCGGAGAACCCGAAGGGGGAATCGGCATTTCTTATGGGCTCAGAACCGTCTTGGGGCGACATCCATGACGGCTATGCGGCGGAGTTCGAGATAGATGTTGAACTCGAGTCGCGCGTTCTCGCAAAGTCAGACGGCGCTGTCGTCCTGCACGGGCCCGCGGGCTCCGGTAAGTCCACCTCCCTCATGCGTCTCGCAGCCGTGCTCGCCGCGAGAGGCAACTCAGTAGCATGGGTGGACCCAGGCGCCGCCGAATCGATCGCTCAAATCGAGACGGATATCGCCGACCTCGAGCCGGATTACGTGTTCGTCGACGAAGTGGACCGTTTCGCAAGAGGCGCCCGTTCGCTGATCGAGCGGGTGGCCGCGAGCGGCGCGGTCGTCGTCGGCGCCAGCAGAACTCACCGACTGAATGCGATCGGGCTAAGGAACGATCTCGACGCCGATTACGTCGGCACACCCCCATTGACGGATCGTGACGCTGAAGCCCTGATCGAAATGCTCGAGCGAGCCAACAGGTTAGGCGCGTTGCTCAGCAAGAGCCCCGCCGAGCGCATCAAGGCCGTGACTCGCCGCGCGGACCGGCAGCTTCTCGTAACCCTCATAGAGGCGACTTCGGGGCGAAAATTTCACGACAAAGTGGCGGATGAGTGCGCCGATCTTGCCGGTATTCAACTGTCGGCATACGGAGTTATCTGTGCAACCCATGCTGCGGAAAACTTCGGACTCAGCATCGACGACCTCCTCATGGCAGTACACGGGGCGACGAATGAGGGCGTGAGCGAACTCAAGCAGTTGATTTCGGATCAACTCTTGCTGCAAGTCGATGGCAAGCTTCGAGCACGACACCGAACGATCGCCGAGTCCGCCGTCGACCATTTCCGCAAGGAGGGTCAGCTCGCAACCTGGCTCGAGATGTTGTTGTTCATGGTCGCTATCAAATATGACCGATCTGCACAAGACGCAGGCCCATATAAGAAGCTGCTAGTTCGGTTCCTCAACCATCGATTCCTCAACGATCAACTTCGTGAGCCCGGTGACGTTCGAGGTGTATATGGCGCGCTTGAGGGCGTTCTCGCGCAAGAGTTTCATTATTGGCTCCAGCGGGGATCGTATGAACTCGACTATGGCGATCTCACCTTGGCTGAGACATTTCTCCGCCAGGCAGAAGCGATCCGCCCCGATGACAATCTTTTCGAAACCGCGTGGTGCCATCTCTTGTTGAAGATGTCCCTGAACTCCGCTCGCGGCGTGAGCGCCCGGGAGTTGGCAGAGGAGGCGTTACGCCGCCTGAGCGCCCTCCTAGATGACCCCGGTACTCGTACGCCCCATACGTACGCGGTGTATTTGCGATACGGCAGCCAGTGGGTCCAGACAGGTCTCCTCCCGTCGGCCGAAGACTTGGTCCTTCGTCGAGATCTACGTTCAAGGATCACCCAGGCGAACGTGCGATACCGCGACAATAAGCTGCTTCGAGAAGCTATAGCCGAGGCGGAACGAGTGATCGGGCGTTAGCCGCGCTTCCTCGAGTCAGCTCGCATCGCCCTGTTCTTGGGAGTCGTAAGTCGCGAGATGTTCACGCACCCGTGAGCGGGAAGGCTGAGCCTGGTGAGCGCGGTCGAGGTTGCTCGAGACCATGGAGCTTTTGCGCCGCGGGCACGGGGCGTTCGCGCGGCCGTGTTCGCCGTGCTGGCCGAGGAGTCGATGCACGGTTACTAGGATCGCCCGAACGGAGCGGCAGCGCCTGAAGGCCGAGCGCCTGATCGGTCTACCCGACTCGGGGCCGCTCGCCGACGAGGGCTCGTCAGCGCCGAGGAAATCTAACGGGCGCAGGACGTGCTCGGTCACCGAGGTAGGCCGGACCGAGACCGCGACAGCCACTGACAGCTCTCCGTGGCTCATCCCAAGGGGCATCCGCAACCATGACACCCAGTGCCACCGCGGGACGGCCGCATCGCGCACGCCGAGCAGGCTTCCTGAGGCACTGCGCACGCGAGACTCCCATCCAGGTCGGAAGCCCCCGCTCCTAAATCTCGCGAGAGCCGTCCCTGCGGCATCGCCGTCCGTGATTTCGTCACGGTCGTCGGTGGCATCGTGCACCGGTGTTACTGGCACCTGGTCAGAGCGCCCCCGTCGCCGCCGTCTCCCGCACCCGCGGCCCGCCGTCGAACACGAGCAGCCGGTCGGCGAGCTTGTCGACGAAGAAGCGGTCGTGCGAGACCACGATCACCGCGCCCGGGAAGTGCGTGAGCGCCCGCTCCATCACCTGGGTCGAGGTGATGTCGAGGTGGTTGGTGGGCTCGTCGAGCACGATCACCGCCGCGCCGGAGAGCAGGCACTGGGCGATCGCGACGCGCGCGCGCTGGCCGCCGGAGAGGGTGCCGATCTTCTGCTGCAGGTCGGCCTCCGAGAACTGCAGCATCGACAGGAACCGGTTCACGCTCTTCTTCGTCGCCGTGAACGCCAGCGAATCCGGGTAGGCGTTCACCGCGTGGCCGACGGTGTCGTCGAGATCCAGTTCGGCTTAGACCCGGTTGTCCGAGACGAACCTGACGCCCTTCGCCCAACGCACCGTTCCGGCTCCGCTTCGATCTCGCCGGTCAGCACGTCGAGCAGCGTCGACTTGCCCGACCCGTTCGAGCCGAGCACCGCCACCCGGTCGCCGCGCTGCAGGTCGAACGAGAGCCCCTCGAACAACGGCGTGCCGTTGAAGCCCTTCGCCGGGCCGGGTCGATCGGGCGAGGCACCTGTCCCTTCTGACGTGCGCGGGCCGGCACGCGAAGGTGTTCGTCAGCCGAAGATGCGTCGCGCGGAGGATGTGCGCCTGATGGCAGTCATCTCTGCGCTGCAGCCGGCGTGCGGCGGAGCGAGCTCGCGCGCGTGACGCCGAGCCACACTCGGGCCCAGTAGCCGAGGCCCGTCGCGAGAGGGTGGCCCGTGAGGCGCAGTCCGCCGACCAGCGCCTGAGCAACTACGGCAGCGAACACGATCGCCATGGCGGGAATCGTTGCCCCGCCCGGCCCCCATGCGGCATACCCGACGCCAACCCCGAGCACGACGGCGATCGCGACCGACGGCAGACGTTGCGGGCGCGGCAGGTATGCGTAAGCCTGGAGGGTTCCGACGCTGAGGCCGAACGCGACGGCCAAGACTAGGGCAAGCACGGGGTTCAGGCTATCCGGCCAGGCGAACGGACACGGCGACCGGCGGCCGGGATCGCATCGATCACGGCCTGACGTTCGGCGCCCCGGGCGTATCCACGCGCAAGTTCGGGTGAGGGGTCGATCCAGGCGGCCTCTGCGAACGCCTCAATGACCGCAGCCTGGTTCCGGATGGCCTTCCAATGGGCGAGCGTTCCGTAGTAGACGCCGGCGCGGCGGCGGCCTGCATCATCTGTCCACGCGAGCGCGAGCACGTTGAACAGGCTCCCACTGCCGTCGGCGTTCCAGTCGTTGATCCAGCTGCTCCACGCCTGACGAGAGCACTGCAGATCTCGGTGCACCGAGACCGTCGTCGTCCGGAACCAGCTGCGAATGCGAACATCCTCCGGGCCGAACCAGACGCCGAGCAGCGGAAGCCGCAACCACAGCACGCACCCGACCGCGGTGAGCGCGAACACGAACGGCTTGGCGGCGTCATCCGCGGCGGTCTGAACGTAGGCAGGATTGGGCGCGAATTCGCCGACGAACACCGACGCGATCAGCAATGTGAGCCACGGGTACCCGATGAGCCAGCGCGCGGCGCCCCCGGAACCCCGCAACCTGACGCGCACGGGACCACTCTATGGTGAGTGCCGTGAGTGGCCGCGGTCAGCGCCACGCTGCTCGCCGCCGCCTCCCGCTGCCCTGGTCGTACTGTCGAGTTTCCGTGAATCGGCTCGCAGCGCGGAGACCCGCAGCGCCTCCCGGAGCCCGGCAGCGTACTGATCGATGATCTCGCGGCTCTCGGTGCCCCAGTAGCGGCGGGTGGAGCGCATGGGCATCAGCGAGATCCGCTGACTGCGCGCGGTGCCCAGTACGAGGTCGATGGCGGTCGCATCGCCGAGCGGGAAGACGATCGTCCCGATCTCGACCGAGCGGATCGACCCACTCGGAAGGGAGAAGACGGGGCGCCAACCCCACCCGGCTCGTAGCTCGATCCCGTCGGCGTCGGCGGCGAGCAACGCGTGGCCTTGCCGCGGCACGTACGCCCTGCGTTGGCCGAGGCCCGTCATCGCCTCATCCACCTGCGCCGGTAACTGCTTCGTGAGGACGACCGGCATGATGAAGCACCCCGACGAACGATCCTCTGCGAATCGGATCCGGGCGTCGTACTGCCATTCGAACCACGCCGCGATCGCTGCCCCGATAACGAGGAGAAATCCGCCGACGAATCCGAGCGGCGGACCCAGCGACTCGGAATCGAGGTCGTCGAACATCACGTCCAGCGACCACACCATCACGGCGATACCGATGCCGGCTGCGACCGCTCGAACCGCCCAAGTGGTACGACCGGATCGATGCCGCGCATGCGCGCGGATGTCACTCGAAGAAGGAGCGGAGTCGTCGGGCACGCGATCACGGTATCCGACCACGAAGCGGGTGCGCGCGACATCCGCTACCGGGCCCCGGCTGTGGCCCACCGCTCAGCGGCACAAGCACGATCACGCCCGCGCCGGAGAGCAGGGGCGCTGGGCGATCGCGACGCGACCGCGCTTCGAACCCGGGTACGCGTTCACCGCGTGGCCGACGGTGTCGTCGCGACCCAGCTCGGCGTCGACCCGGTTGTGCGAGACGAACCCCACGCCCTTCGCCAAACGGACGGTTCCGGCATCCGCTTCGGTCTCACCGGTCAGCCCGTCGAGCAGGGTCGATTTGCCCGACCCGATTGAGCCGAGCGCCGCCTCGACCTCAGCGCCCCGGCGCCGCCGTCGACGCCCGCGGGATGAGGGTCGGCAGCGCCATCCGGATCCCGCGCTCGCCCTCCTCCGGCGACAGCAGCAGCTGCAGCGCCGTCGAGGCGATCTGCTCGAAGGGCGTGCGCACCGAGGAGAGCGCCACCGGCAGGCGTGAGACGAGGGGGATGTCGTTGTAGCCGACGATCGAGAGGTCGGATCCGATGCGGAGGCCGAGGCCGCTCGCCGCGGTGAGCACGCCCATCGCGAGGTTGTCGTTCGCGGCGAAGACCGCCGTAGAGCGGTCGGGGCGGTCGAGCAGGCGCGTGCCCGCCTCGATGCCGTCGTCGACGCCGTAGCCGACCGAGAGCATGCGGGCGTCGTCGACCTCGATGCCGGCCTCGCGGAGGGCGCGCTCCGCGCCGGCGCGGCGGTCGCGGGCGCTCGAGGTGAACCAGGGTCCGGTCACCATCCCGATGTCGCGGTGCCCGAGGTCGATCAGGTGGCGGGTCGCGAGGTATCCCCCGGTCTCGTCGTCGCCGAGCGACGAGGGGCTGATGCGGTCGGTGCGGAGCACCAGGACGTGGGGGATGTCGCGGGCGCGCAGCGACGCCGGGAGCTCGTCGTCGAGGCGGGCGGTCGCGAGGATCACGCCGTCGACGTTGCGATCGAGGAGGGTCTCGGTGGCGCGGCGCTCGTGGTCGGGTTCGTCGCCGCAGGTCGCCACGACGGCGAAGTAGCCGCGTCGGCCGGCGGCCTCCTCGATCGCCTGGAACATGAGCGCCATCACGGTGTCGGTCAGGCGCGGCACGAGCACGCCGATCGTGCCCGTGGCGCCGCGCCGCAGGTTCGCGGCGAACATGTTGCGGCGGTACCCGAGCTCCTCCGCGACCCGGCGCACGCGCTGCGCCGTCTCACTGCGGGAGGCCGGCGTGCGGTCGTCGAGGATGCGGCTGACCGTCGAGATGCTCACGCCGGATGCCTGCGCGACATCCTTCAGCGTGACCGGCCCACCGGCGTGCGTGCGCTCCACCTTCAACCTCCTGCCACCGCGAGTCTACGGGCGGGCGACCGGCGGGATCGGGCGCCATGCGACGGCGCGCGCCACGCGGCATCCGGAATCGGGTGTTGACAGTCGCTCACGTCATGAAGCATACTTGCAAACGTTCCCGCAAACGTTCCCGGTATCGTTTCCACACTGCGGGTCTCGACGAAGAGAAAGACAAGGAGTCGGACGATGGCACTCGACCTTCGCGGACTGAACCCCGCACCCGTGACCCCGTTCACCACCGACGGCGACATCGACTTCGCCGCCATCCAGCGCCTGGGCTCGTGGCTCGGCTCGATCGACGGCGTGAAGAGCCTCGTCGTGCTCGGCCACGCGGGTGAGGGCACCTTCCTGACGGTCGACGAGCAGCTCGACGTGATCCGCGCGTTCGTCGACGCGACCGAGGGCCGCGTGCCCGTCATCGCCGGCATCACGGGCGAGGGCAACAAGGTCGCCGCGCTCGAGGCCGAGCGCGCGAAGGCCGCCGGCGCCTCCGCCGGCCTGGTCTACCCCTCGCACGGCTGGCTGCGCTTCGGCTACCAGCAGGGCGCCCCCCAGAGCCGCTACCGCGAGATCTACGAGACCAGCGGCCTGCCGTCGATCCTGTTCCAGTACCCCGACAACACCAAGGCCACCTACGACCTCGACACGCAGCTCGAGATCGCCGGCCAGGAGGGCGTGTTCGCGACCAAGAACGGCGTCCGCAACATGCGCCGTTGGTACACCGAGATCCCGGCCCTGCGCGCCGCGTACCCCGAGCTGCAGATCCTCTCGTGCCACGACGAGTACCTGCTGCCGACCATGTTCGACGTCGACGGCCTGCTCGTCGGCTACGGCAACATCGCCCCCGAGGCGCTCATCGAGCTCATCGAGGCCGGCAAGGCGCAGGACTACCCGCGCGCCCACGCCATCCACGAGCGACTGCTGCCCGTCACGAAGAACGTGTACCACCGCGGCTCGCACATGGAGGGCACCGTCGCCCTCAAGTGGGGCCTCGTGCACCGCGGCATCCTCGACCACGCCACGGTGCGCACCCCGCTGCTGCCGCTGCCGGATGGCGCGGACGCCGAGATCGCGGCGGCGTTCGCGTCGGCCGGCCTCCAGAAGGTCGGCGTCACCGTCTGATCACTGCGGCGGGGGTCGGCGACATCCGGCCCCCGCCCACCCCCACCGATCCCGGCCGACGAGGCGTAGGATCGTCGCCGTCGAAGTGCGGCAACCGAGTCAATGACGACTGCGCGGCCAGGCGCCGCACTCCGAAGAAGGAGGCTCGCCATGAGTGAGCGAACCAAGACCCGTCACACCACCACGACCCCGGGCACCGGGTACGGCCGCGTCTCGACCGAGTCGATGCGCGCCATCGTCGAATCGAGCGGCCGGCGCCGATCGTTCTGGCAGCAGCTCGCCCTGATCGGCCCCGCGTTCGTCGCCGGCGCCTGGCAGTTCGGGCCGGGCAACCTCACCACCGCCGTGCAGGCCGGAAGCGGCTACCAGTACACGCTGATCTGGGTCGTCGTCGTGTCGACGGTCCTCATGATCTTCCTCACCGACATGAGCGTGCGGCTCGGCATCAAGTCGCCCGTGTCGCTCATCTCGTCGATCAAGGACCAGCTCGGCACGCCCGTCGGCGTGCTCGCCGGCATCGGCGTGTTCCTCATCACGCTCATGTTCTCCGTCGGCAACGCGGTCGGCGCGGGGCTCGGCCTCTCGATGATGCTCGGCGGCGCCCCGATCATGTGGACCGTGATCTGCACGGTCGGCGTCGCCGCGCTCCTGCTCTTCCGCAACGTCTACCGCGTCATCGAGAAGGTGCTCGTCGTCGCCGTCGCCGCCATGTCGGTCGCGTTCATCCTCAGCGCGTTCATCGCCAACCCCGACTGGGTCGAGGCGGCGTCGGGCCTCATCCCGACCGCGCCCGACGGCGCCTGGCTGCTGATCGTCGCGCTCGTCGGCACCAACTTCAGCGTCAACGCCGCCTTCTACACCTCGTACGGCACGAAGGAACGCGGCCGCACCGAGGAGCAGTACCGCGACGTCACGATCGTCGACACCATCCCCGGCATCGTCGCCCCCGGCATCATGACCTCGCTCGTGATCGTCGTCGCCGCCGCCGTGCTCGGCTCCACCGGCGAGGCCGCGGCGACCATCGTCGCCCTCGGCGGGATCTTCGAGCCGCTCGCCGGCCCGATCGGATCCACGCTCTTCGCGCTCGGGTTCTTCGGGGCCGCGTTCTCGTCGATGATCGCCAACGCGACCGCAGGCGGCACCATGCTCTCCGACGGGCTCGGCCGCGGGGCCTCGTCCGGCTCGCGGACCGCGAAGATCGTGAGCGCCGCCATCCTCGCCTTCGGCGTCACCGTCGCCCTCGTCTTCCAGCAGGCGCCGGTGCAGCTCATCGTGATCGCCCAGGCGCTCACCGTGCTCGTCGCGCCGCTGCTCGCCGTCCTCATCATCGTGATGGCCAACCGGCGTTCGCTGATGGGCGAGATGCGGAACCGGTGGTGGCAGAACGTGCTCGGCGTCGTCGGGCTGGTGTCGGTGGTGGCGCTGTCGGTGCGGCTGGTGCTGAGCCTGGCCGGCGGGTAATCGCGGGCGGATGTCGCCGCAGGGCGACCGGGGGTGACCCCCGGTCGCCCTGTTGCGTGCGCCGACGGCGCGGGCGGGGCGGCGGGTCCGGATCCAGCAGCCGCGGCATCCCGGCGAGTGGCGCTGTCCTGAGGCTTGGCGCCACTCGTCGCACCCATCTCAATGCTGCCCGACGGGCTTGGTTTCAAGGCCTCCCCCGGGCGCACACGACGGAAGCCCTCCTCGATGAGAAGGGCTTCCGTGCAGATGAGAAGCGGTCGAATAGTCCCGTCGCGTTGCCACCTAACGGCTCGTCTCGGTACCGATCGTCCGAGACGACGCGGCGGCGATCGCCCCGGACATCCGCTTCGCCGTCACCACACCACGTCAACGCGTAGACCGAAACTCGCTGATCACACGATCGAGGTGTGGGTCGAGAGTGGCCGAACGCGCAATCCGCCATTCTTCAGTCGCCCACTTCCGACTCATTGCGATTCGGGTCAGCGCGATGAGCGCAGAGTCGAATTGTTTGACGGCATCGACCAGTTCCTCGCTGTCCCTCAACCGGATTGACGCCAGGTCGCGGTTGAACGAATCACCGTGCAATCCGAACAGCGTCTCGAACTCCGTGCGCTTCAGGCGATTCGGCGCATGGGCGACCCGACCGAGACCGAGGACCAACGCATGGGATGAGCTCAGCAAGCTCGAGAATCGTTCCTCGCGATCCCTGGCCTGCGTATGGCTCCGCTGCAGCGAGCTCCCGACGAACACGGCAATGACCGAGAATACGGATGTGACGACGACTCCTGCGAGAGTCGCCAGCACGGCGTATCCAGTCAGATCGGGCGATTCCGATGCGAGTTCCATCAATACGAACCCCATTCCCCAAGATCATGTGGCCCTAGCGTCATGCGACGGTGGATGTCCGCCCAGTCTTCACATCCCGCCACGCGTTCCGCCAGACTCGGTACGCGATTCCCCTGGGAGCGCGCGGAAACCCCACGAAGCAGATACCTTCTGAGTACGAAAACGTAGTCGGGCGCGTTGACTACGAAAACGTAGTTGCCTACAATGACTACGAATTCGTAGTGAAGGGAGCCCGCCCATGAGCTACCGCGGCCGCGTCCCCAACGCCGAGACCCTCGGACTGATGCTGCAGCAGGGCCGACTGGCGCGTGGCCTGAGCCAGCGCGAACTCGCCGCCGAGCTCGGGCTCACGCAGCGCTGGGTCTCCGAGATGGAGGCCGGCAAGCCCGGCAAACTCACCGAGCGGCTGTTCGCGATGCTCGAGGCGACGGGCGTACGGCTCCACGCCGAGCTCGACGAGCCGAACCTCGACGCCGCCGACCGCGATCACGCGCGCGAAATCGAGGAGCCGGGCGATGCCTGAGCTGACCGTCGAGCTCTACGGCCGGGCGATCGGCCGTCTGGTCGGTGCCGACTGGCGACGGTTCGACTTCGAGGCATCCGGCGCTGCGATCGAACGGTTCGGGCTGGGCAGCACGGTGCTCTCGACGTCCGTGCCGTTGGTACCGATCGCGAGTCGGTCGCATGTCGCCCGCCGACGGAACTTCTTCGCCGAGTTACTCCCCGAGGGCGACCTGCTCGCCGACCTCGCCGCGCAGGCGCGGCTGCCCGAGTACGACGTACTCGGCCTGCTCGCCCACTACGGCCGCGATGTCGCCGGAGCCCTGCAGATCCACGACCCCACCGCCCCGGGCGAGCCACGCACGCCGTACACCAGCCCGATCGACGCTGCCGGCATCGCTCGCCTGCTCCAGAGCCCCGCCGCGCTCCCCCTCGGCAACGACCGCGCCACCGGCAAGACGTCCCTGAACGGCGTGCAGCCGAAGGTCGTGCTCGCGCGCATCGACGACGGATGGCACCGGGTGCACGACGGCTTCCCGTCGACGCACATCCTCAAGCCCGAGGTCGCGCGGTACCCGACGTTGATCTTCGACGAGGAGTACGGCGCACGCATCGCCCGAGCGCTCGGTCTCATCGAATACGACACGTGGATCGAGGAGTTCGGCGACGTCCGCGCGCTCGTCATCGAACGCTACGACCGGGCAGCGGATGCCCCGACCGGGCGCGTGCACCAGGAGGACCTGTGCCAAGCGCTCGGCATCCCGCGGACGCAGAAGTACCAGGAGCAGGGCGGGGCCGCGTCGCTCGACCGGTTCCACGCGCTCGTGCGCGCTCAAGCCGGACGGGACTCGGTCGAGCGACTCGTGCGGATGGTCGTGCTCGCCGTCGCGATCGGCAACGTCGACCTGCACGCCAAGAACCTCGCGCTGTTGCATCCGTTCGACGCGCCGACGACCCTTGCACCCGCCTACGACACCGTGCCGCTGCGGCACCAGCCCAACGACGGGCGGATGGCGTTCGCCGTGAACGGCGTGTACCGGCACGCCGACCTCACCCTCGACGACCTCGAGGCGCAACTCGGGTCGTGTTCACCCGAGGCAGGCGGGCTGGTGCGGCCGACGCTCGAGCGGATCGCCGAGGTCGTCGAGGTGGAGAGACCCCATCCGTCGGCCTTCGCGGGGCTGCGGCGCGACCTCGGCGTATTCGTGGCCAATCTGCTCGCCGGCCAGGCTGCGGGGTCGTCAGCGGGCTGAGTCAGGAGCGTGCCCACCTCCCGAGCATGCCCCACTGCGTCGGGCCGGTGTCGGAGCGCGCTTCAATGGGGAGCAGCCGTATCCCCGCGGTCACCTGTATCTTCGCCCCAGTTCGAAGCAGCACCTCCGCCGCCCGGGTCGTGTCCGCCCCCGGAACCCGGGTTCGCGTTCCCCGCTGAACCGAGATGCTCCACGCTGCGACTGCTTCTTTCTCCGGGCGGCCGTCGGTCGCTCTGCTGCGTCAGCTCCGGAGCCAGGCCCAGGCGGCATCCTGGTCTTCGAAGTACGCCGCCTCCTGCGCATAGAACGGGGTCGCGAGGTGGGCGAGCCACTCCTCCCACTTCTTGTTGCCGACGAGCGCCATGCGCGCGACCTTCTCGTGGAACTGGTGACCGAAGTGCAGGTCGGCACCCCACGCGCCGACCTTCTCCCACGTGAAGTCGGTGACGTCGAGCAGCAGCTTCACCGTGCCGTGCTCCGCGACCGCGGCCTCCACCGCGGGCGTCATCACGTCGTAGTCGGCCTTCGTCACCTCGCCGGACACGACGAACCCGAGGGTGTCACCGGTGCTGCGGTCGGACTTCGTGATCGTCATCGGGGAGCTCCGTTCTGTCGGCTTCGCTGCCCAGCCTTGCGTGCTGGAGCGTCGGCGTCGAGGGGGCGTTGGGTCCTGGGAGCCGCCCCCACTACGGTGGTGCCACCGAGAGGACCCGAATGCCCCGCCGAATCATCCGTCACGAGTTCGACCTCGCCGTCGAGCCCGACCTCATCGCCGACCACCTCGTCGAACCCCGCAATTACCTCGGCCTGTCGCCGCTCATCGTCGAGGTGCGCGACATCGCCGACGTCGACGGCATGACGCAGTACACCGCGGTCGAGCGCTTCCCGTTGCCGTTCGGGCGGCACCTCGACAACCACATCCGGGTGACGTTGCGCCGCGAGGACGTCGAGCCGGCCGGGCTCACCGTCGGCGGCGACGTGCGCAGCCCCGGCTGGGTGCGCATGCGCTACCGCTTCGACATCACCGCCAGCGGCGCCGGCTCGCACGTCGTCGACTAGCTCGATCTGCGGGCGCCGTTCGGACTCATGCGCTTCGCGGCGGGCCAGGCGCGCAGCGTGCAGCTGGCGCGTGCGGTGATCCTCGAAGCTCGGCTGAGCGGCGCCGCAGAGATCGGTTGAGCTGGGCGCACCTCAGGCGGCGTCGCGACCCGCCGCCCCGACCCGCACCGCATCCAGCACCGCCTGCAGCGCGGGCGAGTCCGCTTGGCTGCGGCGATGCACGGCCGCGACGCCGCGCACCGACGCCGGC
>NZ_SDPL01000060.1 GCF_004135055.1 Agromyces binzhouensis
TGTCGGCGAGCCGCCCGGCGCGGCCGCGCGCCCGGCAGCGAACCGCGACGGCGCGGGCCCCGACCCGAGGGCGAGGTCGGCGAGGATCCGCCCGACCACGGGCGTGAACTTGAAGCCGTGCCCCGAGAAGCCGGCGCCGACGACGATCGGTCCGATGCGGTCGAGCACGAAGTGCTCGTCGGGCGTGGTCGTGTACGTGCAGCTGATCGGCGTCGCGGCGTCGGCGTCGACGCCGGGCAGCCACTCGCGCGCGTAGCGCTGCAGGTCGGCCAGCTGGTCGGGCACGGGCAGGAAGTCGCGCGCGTCGGGATCGACGACCGGCCCGACCCCGTGCCATCCGGCCTTCACGCCCTCGCCCGGCGTCAGCATGCCGTAGACGGGCGAGCGCCAGTAGCCGTACCCGTCGGCCGCCGCACCCGGGAAGTGGTTGTAGCTCGGCCACGGCATCGACTCGTCGCGCACCGCGAAGTGGGCGGGCCCCTCCTGCGTGACGACGAGCGGCGGCAGCGCGAGTCCGCCGACGAACTTCGTGGTCCACGCGCCGAGCGTCACGACGGCCGTCCGAGCCTCGACGGCCTGCTCGACTCCGTCATGGGCGACGGATGCCACGCGCACGCGATCCTCGCCGAGGGTCTCGATGCGCGTGGCGCGCGTGCGGTGCCGGACGTCGGCGCCGGCGGCCGCGGCGGTCGCGTGCAGCGCGGCGATCGCGGCATCCGCGTTCACCCGCCCCGCCTGTTCGTTGAAGAGGACTCGCGTGTCGAAGCGGATGCCCGGCCACCGGCGCGACGCCTCGTCGACCGGCAGGAACTCCGACGGGATCCCGGCCGCGGTGAGGGCGGCGTGGACCGCGTCGAAGTGCGCGGCAGGGCCGTGGTTCGCGACCCCGACGAGCTCGAGCAGCGGCGTTCCCGCCTCCGCCTCGAGGTCGCGCCAGAGCGGCAGCGCCTCGACGAGCATCGCGACGTAGGCCGGGTCGGCGTACCCGACGTTGAAGTTCCGGGAGGCGCCGTGCGACGCGCCGTTGCGGTGCCCCGGCTCGTACCGTTCGAGCAGCACGACGTCGCGGCCGCGCCGCGCGAGCTGCCAGGCTGTCGCGGCGCCCATCGCGCCGCCGCCGACGACGACGGTCTCGACGCGGGTGACTCCGCTCATCGCGTCGCCGCCGCGGAGGTCGGGTGGATGCCGTCGGCATCCGCGGGTTCGCGAGCGTCCGCACCCGCAGGTTCCGACGACATCCCGATCGAAGCCACCTGCCGGAAGTGCTCCACGACCGGGAACGGCTCGTAGTGGCCGTGCAGCAGTTCGCGCCAGCGGCCGTACTCCGGCGCCTCGCGGAAGCCGGGGTCGTGGTCCTCCACCCGCTCCCAGTGCACGAGCAGCAGGTAGGCGTTCGGCGTCTCGATCGAGCGCGACAGCGTCAGGTCGACGAAGCCGGGCATGCCGGAGATGATGGTCAGCGCCTCGGCGAATGCGGCCTCGAACTCGGCCTCGCGGCCGGGGACGACGGGCAGGATCGCGTGCTCCAGGATCACGCGGGCCACGCTACCGCGTGCCGCGTTGGCAGCCGCGCGCGGAGGAATGGCAGCCGGCGGCGACGCCCGCGCCGGGTCGCCGCGCGACGATGGAGGCATGGACCTCGACGACACCGCCGCCCTGATCGTGATCGACGTGCAGCAGGGCTTCGACGACCCCGCGTACTGGGGCGAGCGCGACAACCCCGATGCCGAGGCGAACATCGCGCGGCTCGTCGACGGGTGGGCGGATGCCTCGCGGCCGATCGTGCTTCGTCCGCCACGACTCGCGCGAGCCCGGCTCGCCGCTCGCGGCAGGGACGCCCGGCAATGCGCTGAAGCCCGTCGTCGCCGACGCCCCGCACGACCTCTTCGTCACGAAGCACGTGAACTCGGCCTTCTACGGCGACCCCGACCTGCACGCGTGGCTGGGCGAGCGCGGCATCCGCCAGCTCGTGGTCTGCGGCATCCAGACGAACCAGTGCGTCGAGACCACCGCCCGGATGGCGGGCAACCTCGGCTACGACGTCGTGCTGCCGATCGACGCGACGCACACGTTCGAGATGGCGGGTCCGGGCGGGACGCGCCTCACCGCCGCCGAGCTCGCCCGCGCGACCGCGGTGAACCTCGACGGCGGCGGCTTCGCACGCGTCGTCACCACCGACGACGTCCTCGGCGGCTAGGCTCCGGCGGCGGCATCCGTTGCCCTGCGTTACGGCCGGGTGCGGATGCCGCGGAACACCGGACTACCGTGTCCCCATGGCAGACCGCGAATACGGCTTCAAGACCCGCGCCATCCACGCGGGAAACATCCCCGACGCCGAGGCGGGCGCCCGCGCGCTCCCGATCTACCAGTCGAGCGCGTTCGTCTTCGACGACACGGCGGACGCCGCCGCGCGCTTCGCGCTGCAGAAGTACGGCAACATCTACTCGCGGCTGGCGAACCCCACGGTCGCGGCGTTCGAGGAGCGCGTCGCGAGCCTCGAGGGCGGCCTCGGCGCGGTCGCGACCGCGAGCGGGCTGTCGGCGCAGTACATCACCTTCGCGAGCCTCGCCGGCAGCGGCGACCACATCGTGGCATCCGCGAACCTGTACGGCGGGTCGATCACGCAGCTGGATGTCACGCTCCGCCGCTTCGGCGTCGAGACCACGTTCATCCGATCGTCCGAGCCGGCCGACTACGCGCCCGCGATCACCGAGCGCACCAAGGCGATCTTCGTCGAGACCGTCGCGAACCCGTCGGGTGAGATCGCCGACCTCGAGGGGCTCGCCGACGTGGCGCACGCCCACGGGATCCCGCTGATCGTCGACTCGACGATCGCGACCCCGTACCTGAACCGCCCGATCGAGTGGGGCGCCGACCTCGTGACGCACTCGGCGACGAAGTTCCTCGGCGGGCACGGCACGACGCTCGGCGGCGTGGTCGTCGAGTCGGGCCGCTTCGACTGGCACTCCGAGAAGTTCCCGCTCTTCGGCGAGCCGGTGCCGAGCTACGGCGGCCTGCAGTGGTCGGGCAACTTCGGCGAGTACGCCTTCCTCACCCGGCTCCGGGCAGAGCAGCTGCGCGACATCGGGCCGGCGCTCGCGCCGCACTCGGCGTTCCTCCTCGCCCAGGGCGTCGAGACGCTGCCGTACCGCATCCAGGCGCACGTCGACAACGCGCGCGCCGTCGCGGAGTGGCTCGACGCCGACCCGCGCATCGAGCGCGTCTTCTGGGCAGGACTGCCCGACCACCCGCACTTCGAGCGCGCGGGCAAGTACCTCCCCAAGGGCCCGGGCTCGGTGTTCAGCTTCGAGGTGAAGGGCGGCCGCGAGGTCGGCCAGAAGCTCATCGAGTCGGTGAACCTGGCGAGCCACCTCGCGAACATCGGCGACGCGAAGACGCTGATCATCCACCCCGCGTCGACCACGCACGCGCAGCTCACCGACCAGCAGCTCGTCGACGCGGGCGTGCTGCCCGGCGTCATCCGCCTCTCGGTGGGCATCGAGGACGTCGAGGACATCATCGCCGACCTCGACCAGGCCCTGACCGCTGCGACGCGCGACCGCGTCCTGACCACCGTGGGAGGCGCGCGATGAGCATCGCGAGCGACACCGACGCGACGACCGAGACGGATGCCGCGGCGTCCGACGTCGAGACGGTCCGGCTCGTCAACGGGCTCTCGTGCGAGCTGCCCGCGACCTCGCCGCTCGCGAAGCTGCTGAAGTCGCAGCGCACGTGGATCGGGCCCGACGCGAAGCAGCGACTGCGCATCCTGAACGCCGCGAGGTCGATCGCCATCGTCGGCGCCTCGCCGAAGCCGCAGCGCTCGAGCTACTTCGTGGGCACCTACCTGCAGCAGTCGAGCGACTACCGCGTCTACTTCGTGAACCCGAACGAGACCGAGATCCTCGGGCAGCCGGCGTACGCGAGCCTGCGTGACCTGCCCGAGGTGCCCGACATCGTCGTGGTGTTCCGGCGCGGCAGCGACATCCCCTCCGTCGTCGACGAGGTCGTCGCCGTCGGCGCGAAGACGATCTGGGTCCAGCTCGGGATCTGGAACGAGCAGGCCGCCTACTACGGCGAGGAGCAGGGCCTCACGGTCGTCATGGACCGCTGCATCAAGGTCGAGCACGCGCGCTTCCACGGCGGGCTGCACCTGCTGGGCTTCGACACCGGGCAGATCACGAGCCGTCGCGGCGGACGCTGACGCGACCTCCCAGCGGCGCCGTCCGATCGCTCATCGCGCGTCGTACTCGGCGCGGAGGTACTTCGGCGCCTGCACGCGCCAGGCCTCGGTCACCAGTTCAGCGAGGTGGGCCGGGTCGATGGCGGCGAGGCGGAACGCGACCTTCGGCTCACCCCAGCTCGTGGTCGTGCGGAGGAACACGTCGGGCGCCATCTGGACCAGGGCGAGGGCGTCGACGCGATCGGCGACCTTCACCCCGACGACGGGCTCGGCCGCGATGATTGCGCGCATGTCGGCGGGGATGCTGGGCCACGGATGGCACTCCCACGCGAACAGCCTCCGGCGGACGAACCAGGCCGCGCCGCCCGTCGTCGCGCGCTCCTCGCTTCCGGGCAGCCCGGCGGCGGTGCGGCGGAGGTCGTCGATGGTGGCCACGCTCCGAGGGTACGGCGCCGCACCGTCAGCCGGCCGGGGCGGTCACACGAGCGACGCGGTCACGCCGCCGGAGCCGTGGCGACGGCCGGACCGCCGGTGGCGCCGGGTACGTCGATCCCGTACGCCAGGATGTGCACCGGCGTGCCGTCGGGGCGCTCGAACGTGAACTCGCGGTCCTCGAGCCGCTCGAAGCCCATCCGCTCGTAGAGGCGTCGGGCCGGCCGCATCTGCTCGCCCGTGTTGAGCACGACGCGACGGATGCCGCGACTCGCAGCGAGCGCGATGACGTGCCGCACGACCACCTCGCCGACGCCGCGGCCGCGCGCGTCGGCGGAGACGCCGAGGAACCTGAAGTCGAGCTCGTCCTCGTGTCGTGCGACGGCGGACATGCGCCGCCCGGGGCGCGGCGTGGTCACGGTGCCGAGCAGCGCCCCGGTGCCGGCGTCGACCGCGACCCAGACCTCGTGTTCGCGGGCGCGCTCGCCGACGGCCTCGATCTCGTCGAGGTAGGCCTCGGTGAGCTCGTAGTCGCCTGCGTACGCATCGCGGACCAGTCGTCCGACTCGCGGAGCCTCGTGGTCGCGCATGCGGCGCACGACCAGCCCGTCGGCGGTCGAGGCGGGCGGGCGGAACGTCGGGATGGCGTCGGTCGTGGGCATCCGCACCAGCCTACGCGTGGCCGCCTGAGCCCCGGCCGAGCGGCGGCGGGACGCACGAACGGCCGGGGTCCATCGATCCCCGGCCGTCCGCGACGGCAGCCCGGCGTCAGCCCGTGAGTCCGACCTGCCACTCGATGAGGTCGCCGATCTTCGCGACGAGCACGTCGTCCTGCAGGCCGTGCGCCTTCCCGTGCGCCTGGCGGAGGATCGCAACGGCGGCCTCGTGGTCGCCGGCGTCAGCGGCGACCTCTGCCTCGGCGAGGTACTCGCCCACGCCGCTGCCGAGCATCTCGGCGCGCATCGATCCGTCCGCGAGCCCGTCGAGCACTCCCCCGACCTCGCCGAACGTCACGCAGTCGCCGCCGCCCTCGACGACGCCCGCGGTCCATTCGATGCCGCCGAGGATGTGGCTGAGGAAGAGCGGGTCGGACCAGGCCGCATCCACGTGCCCCGCGCCCTCGTACCAGGAGCGGCCGCCCTCGAAGTTGTGGCACCACGCGATCGGGTGGTCGGCGCCCATCCTGCCGAAGCCCGGGTTGTACGTCGACTCGTCGAGCGTGATCAGCACGTGCACGTCGTCGCGCGGGTTGGTCGTGAAGTTGTACCACTCGTCGTAGCGCACCCACTCCGCGGGCAGCATCTCGGTCGAGGGGTGGGTCGGGCTCTCGACCCGCATGGTCGCGGTCTGCTGGGCCGGGTGGTTGCGGAAGCGGGCGCTTCCGCCGGTCAGTTCGCTGTACCAGGGCACGGTGTGCATGGAGTCGGTCGCGGCGTGGAGTCCGACGTAGCCGCCACCGGCGCGGATGTAGCCCTGGAAGGCCGCGAGCTCGGTGTCGTTCAGCAGCCGCGGCCGATTCGGGTCGAGGTTGTTCGTCGCATCCACCGGGGAGGCGAAGATGATCGTCGCGTACTTCGAGAGGTCCTCCGCCGTGGTGAACGGCGAGCTGGGGAGGGTCAGCGCGGGCTGGCCCGGCGAGTTGCCCTGCGGCGGGTCCCAGACGTCGACCTCGAAGCCGTGCTCCGCGCCGAGGGCGATGATCGCGTTGGTGGTGTCGTCGATGTGCGAGTGACGGAAGCCGAGCGTCTCGCCGACGACGAGCACCTCGTAGTCGTCGTCCGCTTGGGCGGGGGCCGCGGCGATGCCGAGGCCGAGGGTCAGGCCGACGGCGCAGAGCCCCGTGACGGCGAGCTTGGCAGGTTGTTTCATGGGTCGTTCTCCCCTTCGAGTGGACCGTTTCCGAGATCGCCTGAGGCCGTGAATATGTTGCGTCAGGCGACATATTGCGGGTCCGACACTATGCGCCGCCGGTCGCAGATGTCAATGCCTTTCGTCGATACCTGTGCATTCGCACTGCATCTTTTGTCGGTGCCGGGTTCAAAAGTGCCTAGGGGCTCGGCAACGGTGCATTCCGACGGGCACGGGCGAGGGCGACGCACGATTCTTCGAATCCACGGCGAATGCCTGCGCGTGCTGCGACGTAGCCTTGAGGGGTGACAGCGTTCGTCTCAGCCCTCGACCTGTTCTCGATCGGCGTCGGCCCCTCGAGTTCCCACACGGTCGGACCCATGCGGGCCGCCCGCGTGTTCACCGAGGGACTCGCCGAGGACGGGCGCCTCGAACGCGTGCGCCGCATCACCTGCTCCCTCTACGGTTCGCTCGGAGCGACGGGACTCGGGCACGGCACGCCCGACGCAGTGGTCGCCGGCCTCGGCGGCCTCGCCCCCCACGACTGCGACCCCGACGACGTCCGCAGCGCATGGGCCCGGCTCGGCGACGGCGCCGAGGTCCTGCTCGCAGGTCGCCACGGCGTACGGATGTCCCAGTCCGACGTCAGCCTCGAGCCCCGCACGCGGCTCCCCGGACACCCGAACGCGCTCACCCTGCAGGCATGGGGCGACGACGACGCTCTACCCATCGCCGAGGAGACGTACTACTCGGTCGGCGGCGGCTTCATCCGCCGCGACGGCGACGCGCCCGAGCAGGCCGAGGCGCTGCGGCATCCGCTGCCCTACTCGACCGCGGCGGAGCTGCTCGCGCTCTGCGACGAGCACGGCGTGAGCCTCTGCGACGTCGCCTGGCGGAACGAGGTCGCCGTGCACGGCGAGGAGGGCATCGTCGCCGGCCTCGATGCGATCTGGGACGCCATGGCCGAGTGCGTGGCGAACGGTCTCGCCACCGAGGGCACGCTCCCCGGCGGGCTTCGCGTGAAGCGCCGCGCGCCCGAGGTGCGTCGCCGGCTCGAGGAGTACGACCGCGACGAGCACGTCCGCGACACGTCGACGGAGTGGCTGCACGCCTTCGCACTCGCCGTCAACGAGGAGAACGCCTCGGGCGGCCGCGTCGTGACCGCGCCGACGAACGGAGCGGCCGGGATCATCCCCGCGGTCGGCCACTACTACCTGAGGTACGTGCCCGGCGCCGACCGCGAGGGCATCCGCCGCTACCTGCTGACCGCGTCCGCGATCGCGAGCCTGGTGAAGAAGAACGCCTCGATCTCGGGGGCGGAGGGCGGATGCCAGGCGGAGGTCGGCTCGGCCTGCGCGATGGCGGCCGGCGGGCTCTGCGCCGTGCTCGGCGGCACGCCGCAGCAGATCGAGAACGCGGCGGAGATCGCCATGGAGCACCACCTCGGACTCACCTGCGACCCCGTCGCGGGGCTCGTCCAGGTGCCGTGCATCGAACGGAACGCGATCGCCGCGTCGACCGCGGTGTCGGCCGCGCGCCTTGCCCTGCACGGCGACGGCACGCACATCGTCTCGCTCGACACCGTGATCGAGACCATGCGCCAGACCGGGATCGACATGATGTCGAAGTACAAGGAGACGAGCGAGGGCGGCCTCGCCGTGAACGTCATCGAGTGCTGATCGGGGTCGTGTCCCCCGGATGGGTCGCTTACGGGGTGCCCCGCGATTCTGGGAAGGTAGCCGGGTGGACCCGAACATCGACCCCGGCCTGCTGATGGGCCAGAGCGTCGCCGTGCTCGTCATCGGCTCGCTCATCTACCTCGCCGTCATCGCCCTGAGCATCTGGATCGGCTATCTCATCATCAAGGCGGCGGTGCGCAACGGCCTTCGCGAGCACACGCTCTGGCTGGAACAGCGGCGCGGCCCGCTGCGCTGATCGGGCGCGCAGCCCTGCCCGGCCGGCCGGCCGCACGCCCGAGGCCGACACGTCGCGCGACGCCCGTGTCCCCCTAACAGGCGCATTCGACGACCGGTGCTCCGGTCGCCACGTTGGTCAGCGTGTCCACTGCGCGCCGTTCGCGCACCCCGTCCCGCTCGACCTCGAACCCCTCGCGCACCCAGTACTCGAATCCGCCGAGCATCTCCTTCACGGGGTGCCCGAGGCTCGCGAACGCGAGCGCCGCGCGGGTCGCGCCGTTGCATCCGGGGCCCCAGCAGTAGACGACCACCGGCGTCCCCGATGCGAACCGGGTCGGCGCGACCTCCGCGATGCGACGGCCGGGCACGTGTACCGCGCCGGGTATGCGACCCGCAGCCCACGCGGCCTCGCTGCGCGTGTCGACCAGCACGAAGCCCGGGTCGGGGACGCCGAGCGCCGCCGAGACGTCGGACACGTCGGTCTCGAAGCCGAGTCGCGCACGGAAGTGGCGCACGGCGTCCTCGGGCGTGGCGACGTCGGCGAAGATCCCGACGGCGGATGCCGCGGTAGCGGCGGGCACGGGGGCGGTCGTGTTCGTCATGCTCCGATGCTCCCACCGGCCGCGTCGGGCGCCGGGCGCGAATCCGGCCCGAGTTGCGCGACATCCCGCCAGATCCGACGGGCTCGGGTGGCCGGAGCGCGGCCGGCGTCTCCGGCGGGCGACATCACGCGCCGCGGAAGTAGGCTCCGATCGCCGCACCGAGCGCGGCCAGGTCCTCGACGTGCGCGAGTTCCCGTGCCGAGTGCATCGAGAGCAGCGGCGGGCCGACGTCGACGGTGCGGATCCCCAGGCGGGTCGCCGTGAGCGGCCCGATGGTCGAGCCGCAGGGGATCGCGTTGTTCGACACGAACTCCTGCGTGGGCACGCCGGCTGCGACGCACGCCGCAGCCCAGAGCGCCGACCCGGCGGCATCCGTCGCGTAGCGCTGGTTCGCGTTCAGCTTCAGGAGCGGCCCGCCGCCGAGCACCGGACGGTTCACGGGATCGTGGCGCTCCGGGTAGTTCGGGTGGACGGCGTGGCCGGCGTCGCTGGACACGTGCCACGATGCGGCGAACGCACGGCGGCGGTCCTCGACGCCGGCGCCGAGGCTCGCGCCGATCCGGGCGAGGGCGTCGGCGAGGAAGGGGCCGCTCGCACCCGACCTGGACTCGGATCCGAGCTCCTCGTGGTCGAAGGCGGCGAGCACGCTGATGTGACCGGCATCGTCGGGCGCGCCGAGGATCGCGGTGAGTCCCGCGTGCACCGACGTGAGGTTGTCCATGCGTCCGGAGGCGAGGAACACGTCTCCGCGACCGAATCGGGCGGGCGCCGCCGCGTCGGCGACGAGCACGTCGTGCCCGACCACCTCCTCGGGATCGACCCCGGCGATCGCGGCGAGGTGGGCGACGACGTCGGTCGGTTCGCCGCTCGTCTCCACACCCCAGATCGGCTGCACGTGGCGCTGCTTGTCGAGCGTGAGCCCGTCGGCGTTGACCCCGCGGTCCAGGTGCACGGCGAGCTGCGGGATGCGCAGCAGCGGACCCGTCTCGACGAGGTGGGTCGCGCCGTCGCGAGTGGCGAGGCGGCCGGCGAGTCGCAGCTCGCGGTCGAGCCAGGAGTTCAGCAGCGGGCCGCCGTAGACCTCGACGTTCGCCTGGGAGAGTCCGGCGGCCGCGCTCGAGGGGTTCGGCTTGAGCTTGAACGACGGCGAGTCGGTGTGCGCGCCGAGGATCCGGAACGGGGTCGTCGCCTGCGCGCCCTCGGGCTCCACCCAGGCGATCACGGCTCCGTCGCGGACGACCACCCGACGCCCCGGACCGCTCGGCCAGGCGTCGCGCTCGTCGAGGCGCTCGAAGCCAGCCTCCTCGAGGCGGCGGGCCACCTCCTCGGCCGCGTGGTACGACGACGGCGATGCCGTCACGAACCCGGTGAAGTCCTCGATGTACGCGTCGACGTCAGGGGTGCCCATCCCTCCATCTTCGCAAACCTCGACGGATGCCCCGGACCGCGGCCGCGGACGACGACGACAGCGACACTGACGGCGACGCTCAGGCGAACCGGATGGCCGCCTGCAGCCGCGCGCGGATCTCCATGACGTCCGCACCGCCGAGGACGGGCGACCCGGGGATGCCCTCGCGGATCGCGCTCGCGAGTCGCGACCGGCGCACGAGCGCGACCGCTGCGCCCCGCACCGATCCCCCGACCTCGAGCGGTGCGCTCGCGTACTCGTCGGGCACGACCACCACGAGCGCGGTCGGCTTCACGCGCGCCGCACGCGTGACCGACTTCGCGCGCGCCGCGAGCAACCGGATGGGCCGCTCCCCCGCGAGCGCCTCGCCGATGAGCTCGCCGCGCTTGAACGCGACCGGTCCGCCCCAGTCCTCTGACTGGATCGCGATGAGCCCGGTCGGGCCCAACACCAGGTGGTCGAGCTTGGGCGGGAAGCCGGGGCCCGCGGCATCCGTCGCGATGTCGTGCCACACCGTGTACGCGATGCCGAGCGTCGCGAGCGAACGCGCGGTCTCCTCCTCGGCGAGCGCGTCGGCGAGCACGTGGCGGATGTCCCGCGGCGCCGAGCGCACGAGCGAGGCGTCGTAGGGGTCGTCGACGGTCACGCCACGGCCCGCCCACTCCCGGATGAGGTCGAGGTAGCGCTCGCGCGTCCACCCGCCCGGGTGCCCGTAGGCGCGCGCCATCGGCCGCGAGTCGCGGCGGGGGCGGGG
>NZ_SDPL01000600.1 GCF_004135055.1 Agromyces binzhouensis
GGCTCGCGGCGGGAAGGGGCCCGCCGAACCCCGCCGCGCGGCCCGGGTCGCTCAGGCCGGCCGGAACCCGGACGTCTCGGGCGGCGGGGCGTGCCGGATCATGAGGTGCCGCGTGACCGAGTAGTCGAGCAGCGGCTCGATCGACATGTCCTTGCCGAACCCGGACCCCTTGACCCCGCCGTGCGGCGCCTCCGACGCGATCGGCAGGTGGTCGTTCACCCAGGTCACGCCGACGTCGAGCGACTGGCTGACGCGCATCGCGCGGGCGACGTCCGACGTCCAGACCGACGAGGCGAGGCCGTAGGCGCTGTCGTTCGCGAAGCGGATGCCGTCGGCCTCGCCGTCGAACGGAAGGGCCACGAGCACGGGTCCGAAGACCTCGCCCTGCACGATCTCCGACGACTGGGCGGCGCCCACGAGGAGGGTCGGCGCGTAGTACGAACCCGTGCGCTCGATCGCGTGGCCGCCGACGAGCGCCTCGGCGCCCTCGGCGACGGCACGGCGGACGAACCCGTCGACGCGGTCGCGGTGGCCACGCGAGATGAGCGGGCCGATGTGGGTGTCGGCGTCCATGGGATCGCCCGCGACGATGCCGCCGAGCGCCTGCCGGAGCGCGGCGACGCCGTCCTCGAACACCGAGCGCTCGAGGTAGACGCGGGTGGCCGCGGTGCAGTCCTGGCCGGTGTTGTACGTCGCGCCGAGCGCCACCGCCTGGGCCATCGCGCCGAGGTCGGCGTCGGCGAACACGATGACGGGCGCCTTGCCGCCGAGCTCGAGGTGCACGCGCTTGACGCCCTCGACGGCGCCGCGCATGACCGCCTTGCCGGTCTGCGTCGATCCGGTGACGCTCACCATGTCGACCTCGCGGTGCGCGACGAGCGCCTGCCCGACCTCGGCGTCGCCCGTGACCACGTTGAAGAGGCCCGCCGGGAGGCCCGACTCGACCGCGAGCTCGGCGAGGCGCAGCGTGGTGCGCGGCGTCGCGGGTGCGGGCTTCACGATCACGGCGTTGCCCGCGGCGAGCGCCGGCCCCGCCTTCCAGATCGCCATGATGAGCGGGAAGTTCCACGGCGTGATGCCGGCGACGACGCCGACCGGCCGGCGGGTGAGGATCGACGTGTAGCCGTTCGACAGGGAGCCGGCGCCGGTGCCGTCGAGCGAACGCGCTGCGCCGGCGAAGAACCGCAGGTTGTCGATGGCGAACGGCAGTTCGCCGTCGAACGCGGTCGTCCAGGGCTTGCCCGAGTCCTCGACCTCGAGCGTCGCGAGGTGCTCGGCGTCGGCCTCGATCGCGTCGGCGAGGCGGAGCAGGGCGAGCGAGCGCTCGCCCGGCGTCTTCGCCGCCCAGTCGGGCTGCGCGGCGCGGGCGGC
>NZ_SDPL01000601.1 GCF_004135055.1 Agromyces binzhouensis
CGCGGCATCCGCCCGCTCGCCCTCGGCGAGGCGCAGGGCCGTCGCGAACGCGACCGCACCGGCGACGTTCTCGGTGCCGGAGCGTCGTCCGCGCTCCTGTCCGCCGCCGTGGAGCACCGGTTCGATCGGCAGTCGGCCGCGCACGACCAGGGCGCCCGTGCCCTTCGGTGCGCCGACCTTGTGCCCGGCGAGCGAGAGCGCGTCGACGCCGAGGTCGTCGATCGCCAGCGGCAGCCATCCGGCCGCCTGCACGGCGTCGGTGTGCATGAGGGCCCCCGAAGCGTGCGCCACCGTCGCGAGGTCGGCGATCGGGTTCACGGTCCCGACCTCGTTGTTCGCCAGCTGCACCGAGACGAGCGTCGTGTCCGGGCGGATGACCCGGGCGAGCGCCTCGGGCGTCACCGTGCCGGTCGCATCGACCTCGACCTCGTCGATCTCGAAGCCGTGCAGCCGGCGCAGCGCGTCGGCGGCCCCGAGCACGGCCTCGTGCTCGACGGGGGAGACCACGACGTGCCGCCCGCGCGGGTTCGCGAGCGCCAGGCCCGTGACCGCGAGGTTGTCGGCCTCGGTTCCGCCCGACGTGAACACGACGTCGCCCGGGCGGCATCCGACGACCGAGGCGACCTCGGCGCGAGCCCACGCCAGTGCGCGTGCCGCCTCCTCGCCGACGTCGTGCCGGCTCGACGGGTTGCCGAAGGCGCCGGTGAGGTACGGCCACATCGCCTCGAGCGCCTCGCGGCGGACGGGCGTCGTGGCGGCGTGGTCGGCGAAGATCACGCCGGGCCCGTCTCGATGACGACGTCGAGGCCGAGGTCGAGCGCGCGCGCCGAGTGCGTGAGCGCGCCGACCGAGATCACGTCGACGCCCGTTGCGGCGATGCCCGCGACGGTGTCGAGGTTCACCCCGCCCGAGGCCTCGACGATCGCGCGGCCGTCGATCAGCGCGACGCCCTCGCGCAGTGCGTCGAGGTCGAAGTTGTCGAGCATGATCGTGTCGGCGCCGCCCTCGAGCACGGCGGGGATCTGCTCGACGCGGTCGACCTCGACCTCGAGGTGGGCGGTGTGCGGCATCCGCTCGCGCGCCGCACGCAGCGCCTCGGCGAGGTCGGCACCGCCTGCCGTGAGCACGGCGAGGTGGTTGTCCTTGGCCATGATCGCGTCGGACAGCGAACGCCGGTGGTTGCGGCCGCCGCCGTCGCGCACGGCCTGCCGCTCGAGGCTGCGCAGCCCCGGGGTCGTCTTGCGGGTGTCGACGATGCGCGCGCGGGTGCCCGCGACCGCGTCGACGTAGCGTGCGGTCAGCGTCGCGACGCCCGACATCCGCTGCACGAGGTTCAGCGCGACCCGCTCGGCGCGCAGGATGCCGC
>NZ_SDPL01000602.1 GCF_004135055.1 Agromyces binzhouensis
GGGCGCCCGCCCGGACGCCCGCCCGGCCGGACGCCGGCCCGGCTCAGGCGCGGGGACCGCTCGGCTCCACCACGGGGATGGATCCGGTCCGCAGTTGCCGGGCGCGACCGTCGCCGATGACCGGCGGCAGGACGCCCTCGACCGACATCCGCTCGTGCGGGGTCGGGACGCCGATGGTGAGGTCCTGCTGCTTGAGCCGAGACGGCTTCACCTTCTGGCCGGGGTAGTCGACGAGGTTCATGCCGATGACGATCTTCCCGGGGGCGTCGCGCCGGTCGAGCTCCCGGTAGGCGTCGGCGATGTCGGCGAGCGGGAACACGTCGGCGATCGGCAGTCGGACCTGCCGGTCGGCGATGAGCTGCGCGATGCGCCCGAGCGCGATGGTGTCGCCCGCGTACAGCTTGACCGCGTCGTCGTCCTCGACCGCGTCCCAGTCCGTCGTCGTGAACACGCGCGACGCCGGGACCCCGAGCTCCGCGGCCTCCGCGGCCTGGCCTCCGAGGAAGTCGACGAACGCGGTGACCTGCCGATCGGTGATGCTCCGGATGCGCGATGCGAGGTCGGGCCCGTACGCGATCGGCACGATCCCGAACTGGCGGACGAAGTCGAACCGCGACTCGGTCGTGGTGCCGATCACCACCGCACCGCGAACCCGCGCGAGCTGCGCCGCGAGGCACCCGATCCCGCCCGCGACCGCGGTGATCACCACGACGTCGTTGGGGCCGAGGTTCAGGCCGTCGACGGCGGCGAGCGCGGTCGTCCCCGCGACGTACAGCGACCCGGCGACCTCCCAGGACACCGACGCCGGCTTGGGGAGGAGCTGCGATGCGGGCGCGACGACGAAGGTCGCCTGGGCTCCTCGCGAGACGAATCCCATCACCTCGTCGCCGCGCCGGAACCGCGTCACGCCGTCCCCGATCGCGTCCACCACCCCTGCGACGTCGCGGCCCTGGCCGGATGGGAACTCGACCGGCCAGCGATCGGGATGGTCGCCTCGACGCACCGCCGTCTCCACGGGCGAGATCCCGCTCGCGAACACCTTGACGCGCACTTCCCCTGGGCCGGGCTCCGGGACCGGGACCTCGGTCACCTCGAGCACGTCGGGCCCCCCATACCGGTTGAATCGCACTGCCTGTGCCATGTCCGTCACCCCCGAA
Source organism: Agromyces binzhouensis (assembly GCF_004135055.1). Taxonomy (GTDB): domain Bacteria; phylum Actinomycetota; class Actinomycetes; order Actinomycetales; family Microbacteriaceae; genus Agromyces; species Agromyces binzhouensis. Next base: position 1,158 of record NZ_SDPL01000602.1, read on the forward strand.
ACGACGCTGTTGATTCAGAGTGCGCCCGGATCATGTGAGCGGCGTGGGAGCCACCTGTGATTTCGATACGTGCGCATAGACCGTGGGCGAACGCGAACCGCCGGGAGGGCATCGGGCCGCGCGGGCACGGGGGTCCCTCGGCGTCAGCGCGCGGCGCGGGCGGCGAGCGCGGCCTCGTAGAGGTCTCGCTTGCCGAGGCCCGTCTC
>NZ_SDPL01000603.1 GCF_004135055.1 Agromyces binzhouensis
GGGCACCGCCGTGGTCGACGCCGCGGCCGCCGCTCTGGGGTCGGACGTCGCCGAGGCGGTCGGCGAGGTGCGGAGGCTGCGCACGGAATCGGCCGACGCCCCGTGGCGGCACGGCACGTTCTGGACGCCGCAGCGCGTCGTGTGGGCGACGATCGCCGTGCTCGCCGTCCCGCTCGTCACGGTCCTGCTCACGGTGTTCGACGTGGGCCTTCCCGTGGCCCTCACCGCGGCGATCACGACCGGCGCCGCAGTGCTGACGCCCATGCTCCGCTCGGCCGCGAACTTCCGGGAGGCGCAGCGCGTCGAGGTCGAGAAGGCGCTCACGAAGGTCGAGGGGGCGCTCGCGAAGCGGCAGCAGGCGGCAAGCAAGGCGACGACCGACGCGGAGGAGTTGGCCCGGAATGCAGCCAAGGAGCTCAGCGAGGCGACCGCGACCGCCGAGGCCGCGCGGGCCGCCGGCGTCGACGTCGAGCGGATCGCCGCCGGCCTGACCCCGGCGGGCGTGCTGGCCGACCGGCTCGCGGAACGACGGGCGAGCGACGACTACCGCAAGCGGCTCGGCATCGTGTCGACCGTCGCGGACGACCTCGAGAAGCTGTCGAGCCTCATCGCCGACTACAACGCGAGCGTGTTCGCGGGTGAGCACCCGCCCGGCGAGCGACCCGGCGACGTGCCGCCGAACCGGATCGTGCTCTACATCGACGACCTCGACCGCTGCCCGCCGAAGCGGGTGGTCGAGGTGCTCGAGGCGGTCAACCTGCTGCTCGCGTTCCCGCTGTTCGTAGTCGTGGTCGCCGTCGACACGAGGTGGCTCACGAGCGCCCTCGCCGAGGCGATGCCGACGCTCAAGACCGATGGCGGTCCGCTCGGCCACGCGCCCACGCCGACCGACTACGTCGAGAAGATCTTCCAGATCCCGTTCTGGATCGACCCGCTCGACGAGACCGGACGACATCGGCTGCTTCGGGGCCTGCTCATGCCGTCGGTCCGACCGGCCGAAGGCGGCGCCCCGCCACCGCGGCAGGAGGCGCTGCGCGTCGGCGCGGGCGAATTCGACACCGTCGACCGGATGGTCGCGGTTCGCGGTGCCGGCCTCGACCTCGACGCGCGCGACCTGACGATCACTCCGGACGAGTTCTCGTTCATCGAGGGACTGAACCCGCTCCTCACCGGCACGCCCCGCGAGGTCAAGCGCTTCGTCAACGTGTGCAAGCTGCTCCTGGCGATGTCGCCCCCGCTCGAGGGCGGTACCGAGCCCACCACGGAGCGGAAGGCGGCCTGCTTCCTGGCGGCGCTCAGCCAGGCGCGGCCGACCTTCGCGGCCCGGCTGGCGGCGGCCGCGACCGCGGCACCGAGCGC
>NZ_SDPL01000604.1 GCF_004135055.1 Agromyces binzhouensis
CGAGCACGCCGCCCGCCGTGCGGGCCCCGTAGTGCCGCGCGACCGCCGCGGCATCCGTCTCGACGCCGATCGCCGACAGGCACGCGTCGGCCATGCCGCGCACGACGCGTCCGCCGATGATGGGGGAGACGCCGACGACGGGCGCGCGCGTCGCGGCGAGCGACTCGCGGACGCCCGGGATCGCGAGGATCGTGCCGATCGAGACGACCGGGTTCGACGGGGCGAGGAGCACGACGTCGGCCTCGGCGATCGCGGCCTCGACGCCGGGTGCGGGCCGGGCGTCGGCGAGGTCGCGCTGCGCGAAGGCGAGCGCCGGGATGGAGGCGCGGTAGCGCGTCCACCACTCCTGGAAGTGGAGTTCGGCGCGCCCGCCCGCATCGGGGTGGCCGGGGTCGATGCGCACCTGCGTGTCGACCTCGGCGTCGGTCGCGGGGACCAGCCGGACGCCGAGTCGCCAGCGTCGCTGCAGGCGTTCGGCGACCTGCGAGGGGGTGAGCCCGTCCCGCAGCCACGACGTGCGCGCGAGGTGCGTGCCGAGGTCGAGGTCGCCGAGGGTGAACCAGGGCCAGCCGACGCCCCATTCGCGCAGCTCCGCGGCGACCCGCTCGGACTCGCCCGCGCGACCCCAGCCCCGTTCGGCGTCGTTGACGCCCGCGAGCGCGTAGAGCAGCGAGTCGAAGTCGGGCATGAGGCGCACGCCCGAGAGCCACAGGTCGTCGCCGGTGTTCACCACGACGGTGACGTCGGCCGAGGTCGATGCGGTGCCGTCGGCGGCGGGTTCGGCGCCGGCCTCCGCCGGCCACCGTCGTGCGCACTCCTCGCGAACTCCGCGGACGAACCGCGCTCCACCGACCCCGCCCGCGAGCACCGTGATCTTCACCGTTCCACGCTAGCGCCGGCGGGCGCCGCTCAGGCGTCGCGCACGAGCACCAGCGAGCCCGACGCGCGCCCGGAACGGAGGTCGTCGACCGCCGCATCCGCCCGCTCGAACCCGTACGGCGTCGCCGTGGGCCCGATGCCGAGTCGCAGCGCGAGCCGCAGGAACTCGTCGCCGTCGGCCCGCGTGTTCGCGGTGACCGTCCGCAGGTCGCGCTCGAGGAAGAGGTGGTCGGCGTAGGTCATCGACGGGACGTCGGTCATGTGGATGCCGGCGAGCACCACCGTGCCGCCGCGCGTCGTCGCCTCGAGGGCGACCGGGACCAGGCCGCCCGCCGGCGCGAACACGATCGCCGCGTCGAGCGGTTCGGGCGGAGCATCCCGCTCGTCGCCCACGAAGTCGAGGCCCAGCTCGCGCGCGAGCCGCCGATTCGCCTCGCCGCGCGTGAGTGCGACCACCGAGGCGCCCGCGGCCATGGCCAG
>NZ_SDPL01000605.1 GCF_004135055.1 Agromyces binzhouensis
CGGGTGCGCCCGCACCCGGCGCGCCGCCGAGGGGCCGCGCACCGCCCGGCGCGGGATTCCGACCGCTGCGACCTGCCATGCACCGCACGCTAGACGCGAAGCACCGGCCCCGCGTCATCCGCTCGGCTGACTCGCAGCAGGTCGTGACCGCACCGTGACCGCGCCGCGCGCGAGCGAGCGGGTCAGGTCCGGAACAGCAGCAGGCTCGTCAGGTACGCCAGGTAGGCGACGACGAACACGGCTCCCTCGACCCGCTGCATGCGCCGCCCGGTGAGGAACACCGGGATGCACGCGATCGTCGCCCCGACCATGACCGGCAGGTCGATCGTGAGGATGCCCCGGTCGACGCCGATCCCGTCGGCCGGGATGAGGCTCGTGATGCCGAAGATGAACAGGATGTTGAACACGCTGCTGCCGAGGAGGTTGCCCACGGCGATGTCGCGCTCGCGGCGGATGGTCGCGACGATCGCGGTCACGAGTTCGGGGGACGAGGTGCCGATCGCGACGATCGTGAGTCCGATGACCGAGACCGGGACGCCGAACCCCGCGGCGAGCTCGACCGCGCCGCTCACGAGCCAGTCGGCGCCGAGGACCACGATGCCGATGCCCGCGACGAGCTGGACGGCATCGCGCACGGTGCGGGTGGGTTCCCCGGCAGCGCGTGCCCGCGGCGCGCCGAACTCGCGCGCGAACTCGGCGCGCGCGGCGAGCCCCTCCCGATGCGCCGCGCGGACGATGATCACGGTGTACACGATGCCCAGCAGCACGAGCAGCGCGCCGTCGAAGCGGGTGACGACGCCGTCGGCGCAGAGCAGCAGCAGGGTCGCCGCGGCGACCACCATCGCCGGGAGGTCGAGCCGGATCGCGTGCGACCGCAGCGTGAGGGGCCTGATGAGCGCGGCGATGCCGAGGATGAGCAGCACGTTCAGCGTGTTCGTGCCGACGATGTTGCCGAGGGCGAGCGAGCCGGTGCCCTGCGCGGCCGCGTCGATGCCGATCGCGAGCTCGGGTGCGCTCGTGCCGAGCGACACGACGGTCACGCCGATCACCATCGGCGAGACGCCCAGCCGCGCGGCGAGCCGGGTGCCGCCACGCACGAGCAGCTCGGCGCCGCCGACGAGCGCGAGCAGGCCCCCCACGAGCAGCAGGGATTCGGACATGCCGCTCCCTCCGAGGCTCACCGGTTCGCAGGTCCGTCCGTTCGACAGTAGGGCCTTTCGCAGCGAATCCGCAGGTGCACGGGCGGCGCGAACGCCTAGCGTCGGAGGCATGGCGGAGCGCGGGCGCGACGGCGCCGGGGCCCGCGCGGGGCACGCGCGGTGGAGTCCGCTGCGTCGTCGTCACGACGAGCCG
>NZ_SDPL01000606.1 GCF_004135055.1 Agromyces binzhouensis
CCGTCGCCGACGGCCGCCGACGCATCCGCGCTCGCGTACGTCTCCATCGCGCACGGCACCGTGCGCGGCTACTACCGCGTGCTGTTCGAGGCGGGTCCCGTCGACGCCGCCGCGTTCGCGGCGCTCGCGGGCGTGTCCCGCCGCGAGTCGCAGCGCTGGCTGGCCGAGCAGCTCGAGCTCGGGCTGCTGCGTCCGGTCGCCCCGACCGTCGCCCCGGTCACCGAGGTGTACCTGCCCGGCGAGTTCGCGCCGGTGCTGCTCGACGGCCACGGACCGGCCGAGCTCGCCGCGGCGCGACGCATGTTCGCGGAGCACGCCGACGAGCTGCCCGAGGTGCTCCGCACGCTCTGGACGGCGACCGAGGATCCCGCCGACCACCTGTCCCGCGGCATCGGCCGTCTCTGGTCGCGGATGTTCGCCGGCGACCGCTGACCGGCCGACCCGGGCCCGGATGGTGGCCCGAGCATCCCTCGCCTTCCTAGACTGAGGCCGTGGAGGCCGCAGACCAGGTCATCCGGTACGCAGAGCACGACGGCGCGTCGGTCGCGTGGTCCGCGATCGGCCACGGTCCGCCGCTGGTGCTCGGCGGATGGTGGTGCAGCCACCTCGACCTCGACTGGCGGCAGCCCCGCTTCCGGCGCTTCGCGTCCGGTCTCGCGCAGGGTCGGACGATCATCCGGTACGACCGGCCCGGAACCGGTGCGTCCGATCGAGGGCGGATGCCGCCACGCACGCTCGACGAGGAGCTCGCCGTGCTCGAGGCGGTGCTCGCCGCCGCAGGGGTCGCGCGCGCGTCGCTCTTCGGCGCGTCGTCGGGCGGCGGCGTCGCGTCGCTCTTCGCCGCGCGGCATCCCGACGCCGTCGACCGCCTCGTGCTCTACGGCACCTATGCCCGAGGCGCCGACCTGGCGCCTCCCGCCGCGCGCGATGCCCTGCTCGCCGTCGTGCGGCAGCACTGGGGGATCGGCTCGCGCGTCCTCTCCGACCTCTTCGAGCCCGATGCGACGGCCGCGGAGCGCGACGAGTTCGTCGAGTTCCAGCGTCGTGCCGCGACGCCCGAGGCCGCCCTCGCCTCGCTCGCCGAGGTCTACGCGATGGACTCGACCGCGCACCTCGGCGAGGTCCGGGCGCCGACGCTCGTGCTGCACCGTCGTGAGGACCGCGCGATCGCGTTCGCGCTCGGTCGGGACGTCGCGGACCGGATCCCGCACGCCGGGTTCGTGCCGCTCCACGGCGAGGACCACTTCCCGTGGCGGGGCGACGCCGACGCGATCGTGCGGGAGACCCGTCGGTTCCTCGGCGACCGGGTCGAGCCCGCAGGCGACGCCCCGGCGGCCGCGCCCGGCG
>NZ_SDPL01000607.1 GCF_004135055.1 Agromyces binzhouensis
GTTGCCGCTTTCGCCGGGAACGGTCGCCGGATTCCCGGCGGAATCGGCAACCCGACGCGATGCGGCGGGTATCGGCGGGAGCGCGGTGCGGCGCGCGGGGTGCGGGGCGCGCGTCGCGAGGCGCGACAGGAGTACGCTCGCGCTCAGCGGCAGCGATACGGCGGATGGCGCGGCCGCGGCCGTGGCGAGGAGGCGACGATGGTCCCTGAGATCAACTACTGGGCGGTGCTGCTGGCGACGCTGTCGAGCATGCTGGTCGGCACGATCTGGTACGCCAGGGGCGTGTTCGGCACCCGATGGTCGAAGCTCGCGAACGTCGACATGGACCGGCCGGGTTCGAGCGCCGTGATGCCGATCGTCGTGACCGTGATCGTCAGCTTCATCACGGCGTGGGTGCTCGCGGGCGCGTCGACCATCGCGTGGCACTTCTACGGCGGCAGCTACCTGCTGTCGGCGCTGCTGACCGCGATCATCCTCTGGGCCGGGCTCACCGCCGCGCGGTTCATCACGCACGACGCGTTCGAGGGCCGCCCGTCGTCGCTCACGATCCTCAACATCGGGCACGAGCTCGTCACGCTCGTGGTGATGGGGCTCATCATCGGGGTGTGGCCGCCGGCCGGCACGGTCTGAGCGAGCGGTCGCCGGCGCTCGCCGGTGCCCCGCGCGCTCTCGGGAAAGGCTCGGCGGGCCGACCCTAGGATCGAGGCATGGCCGGGTTCTGGGGCAAGCGCAAGCGGGACGAGCAGCAGCAGGAACTCGACGCGCTCGATGCCGATCTCGCGGTACGCGCCCGCACGGCCCTCGTCGACGCTGACGAGCGGATCCGGGTCACGACCGACGAGCTCGACTTCGCCGAGGCGGAGCTGGGCGCCGAGGTGACCGAGCCCCTCCGCGAGGCGCTGACCGCGGTGGGCACCCACCTGGCCGAGGCGTTCCGGTTGCACCAGCTGAACCACGACCACATCCCCGACACCCCGGAGGAGCTGCGGACGCGCAACGCGCGGATCGTGCAGCTCTGCGAGTGGGCCGAGGAGCTCATCGACGATCGGACCTCGGCGCTCGCCGAGCGGATCGCGCGGGCGCGGCGCGCCCCGGAGATCATCGCGGGCATCCGCGTCGACATCGAGCGCCTGCGCGCGCGGATCCCGCACGCGCGCGAGACCGTCGACCGCCTCGCCGTGCGGTACGCGCGCGAGGCGCTCGCGCAGGTCGATGCGAACCCCGCCGAGGCCGACCAGCTGCTCGGCTTCGCCGAGCACGGCGTCGGCTTGGCGGAGCTTCGTCGCGAGGCCGGGCAACGCGAGCAGGCGAACCTCGCGCTCGATGCGGCCTCGGAATCGGT
>NZ_SDPL01000608.1 GCF_004135055.1 Agromyces binzhouensis
GCCTCGCGGCGGACGTGCCGCGCGGTCGGCCTTGGCCTGCGCGCGCGCCTGGGCCGACAGCTCCGCGGCGATGCCCTTCGTCTCCTCGACGTCGCCCGTCGCGGGACGCCACCATGCGAGCGCCGGGTCCGCGTCGAGCAGGACCGAGCGGACGAGGAGCGTCAGCGGCACCGCGAGGACCGCGCCGATCGGCCCGATCACGAGCGCCCAGAACAGCACGGAGACGAACGTGATCGTCTCGCTCAGCCGGACCGCGCCGCCGACCACCTTGGGCTGCACGATCGACTGCACGACCGCGTTCACGACGCCGTAGACGAGGAGGACGGCGATGAACACCGGCCACCCGCCCGAGAGGAACCCGAACACGAGCGGCGGCACGATCGCGATGAAGTACCCGATGTTCGGGATGAAGCTGCAGATGAACGACAGGACGCCCCAGAGCAGCGCTCCCGGCACCTGGAGCACGAGCAGGGCGATCCAGTTCAGCACGCCCTGCGCGGCGCCCAGCGCGGTCGTGACGACCATGTACCGCCGCACGTTCCGCGTGTACAGCACGAGCGCGTCGACGAGCGCGGCGCGGCGCGAGCGCAGCTGCGAGAGGATGGCCGGCGCGTAGGTCCCGTCCATGGCCATCAGGATCAGCAGCGTGAGGATGACGACCAGCGAGAACGTGATGCCCGCCACGCCGCCGAGGACCGCGGTCACGACGTCGATGATGCGCGACGGCTCGAGCCCGTCGACGATGGCCTGCGCCTGCTGCGCGCCGATGCCGAGCCCCTCGAGCGCATCGCCGATGTTCGCGGCCGCCGACTGGATCTGCGGCGTGTACTCGGGCAGCAGCGTCGTGAACTGCGCCAGCGCGAACACGAGCGTGACGACGAAGCCGGCGAGCAGCGCGAAGACCGCGACGATCGCGCCCCCGGTGGCGAGTCCGACGGGGACGCCCCGCCGGACGAGTCCGACCCGAACCGGATGGACGCAGATGGTGAGCACGAGCGCGAGGAACGCCGGGGCCACCACCGATCGGGCGGCCGCGAGTCCGAACATCACGACGACCGCCCCCGCGAAGCCGAGCAGGATGATGCTCGCGCGGGGCAGTGCGACCGAGGGGGGAGCCATCGACGACGCGTCGACCGGGTCCGGCGCCGGGGCCGTCTCGGAGGGGGATCCGGTATTCCGACGCCACCAGCCGCGAGCCATGATCCCCCCGATCCGCCGCCGCCGGGGCATCTGGCGCGGCACCTGCGGCGCAGGCTAGCAGTCGGCGGCGAGGGGCGATGGGACTTCTGTCCGGCGTGCGCGCGCGAGTCGCGGGCCCGCGGCCGGCCGGAGCGACCG
>NZ_SDPL01000609.1 GCF_004135055.1 Agromyces binzhouensis
CGGCACGGCGGCCACGGTGCGGTCCGGGAGCTCGCCGAGCTCGTGCTCGCCGCACGCGAGGCGAAGCTCGGCTCCGGGGCATCCGACCCCGTGCGCGAGTCGCGCGAGCTCGACCCCGCCCATCCCACGCGCGAGCAGCGCGAGGCCATCGCCGCGGCGACCTCCGCGACCTGACCGACCCACGAAAGCGAGCCACCATGTCCGTGCGCATCGGCCACGCCGCCATCGGCGAGTACGAGCCCGTCTACGTCATCGCCGAGATCGGCCTGAACCACAACGGCGACGTCGAGATCGCCAAGCGCCTCATCGAGGTCGCCGCGCGCGCCGGCGCGCAGGCCGTGAAGTTCCAGAAGCGCACGCCCGACCTCTCCACGCCCGAGCACATGAAGCCCATGCCGCGCGAGACCCCGTGGGGCACGATGACGTACCTCGAGTACCGCCACCGGGTCGAGTTCGGCCGCGACGAGTACGCGGAGGTCGCCCGCCACGCCGCCCTGCACGGCCTCGACTGGTTCGCCTCACCGTGGGACGCCCCGGCCGTGGCCGACCTGGAGTCGTACGGCGTCGTCGCGCACAAGATCGCGTCGGCGTCGGTGACCGACGTCGAGCTCCTCGAGGCGGTCCGCGACACGGGCAGGCCCGTCATCCTCTCGACCGGCATGTCGACCCTCGACGAGATCGATCGCGCCGTGTCCGTGCTCGGCACCGAGCGGCTCGTGATCATGCACGCCACATCGAGCTACCCGATGCCCTCCGAGGAGGCGAACCTCCTCATGATCCCGGCGCTGAAGCAGCGCTACCCGGGGGTGCCGGTCGGCTACTCGGGCCACGAGCGCGGCCTCCAGATCTCCATCGCCGCGGTCGCCCTTGGCGCGGTCGCCGTCGAGCGGCACATCACGCTCGACCGCACCATGTGGGGCTCCGACCACTCCGCCTCGCTCGAGCCGCAGGGCCTGGAGCACCTCGTCCGGGACATCCGCATCATCGGCGAGGCCCTCGGCGACGGCGTCAAGCGCGTCTACCCGGGCGAAGAGGCGCCGAAGGCCAAGCTCCGCCGGGTGCTCGCGTGACCGGTGCGCCGGGGTCGGGTGCCACGAGGTCCGGGATGCCGGCGACGGATGGCGCGGAGCGGCGCCTGCTCGTCGTCGGCGACTCCGACTCGTACGTGAAGTGGGGTGCGGCGCTCGCCTCGACGCTTCCCGGCGAGTGGACGACGCGGCTCGTCGTCATCGCCTCGCCGGTGCAGCCGAGCGAGCGGCAGCTCGAGCACGCGCTCGACGGGACGCGGTTCGCGCCCGGCGACGCGCGGATCCGGCCGCTCGACGGGCGGG
>NZ_SDPL01000061.1 GCF_004135055.1 Agromyces binzhouensis
CGAGGGGCGCGTCCAGCACCTCGCTGGGCGCGTCGACGTCCCGGTCGGCGCCGCATCCGCCATCCGGCCGGGCTCGCCCGCGCCGACCTCGGATGCCGAACGCCTCGGACTGGCGGGCGAGGCGCTCGGCGCCGACGCGACCCTCGTGCAGTTCTCGACGGAGTTCTGCAGTCGTTGCCCGGGCACGGCCCGCGCACTCGCGGAGCTCGCGTCGGAGTACCGCGACGTGCGCCACGTCGACATCGACCTCACCCACCGGCGCGACCTCGCCGACGCGTTCCGCGTGACGCAGACGCCGACCGTGCTCGTGCTCGGGGCCGACGGGCGGGCGACGGCTCGCGTGACCGGCGTGCCGCGCATCGGCGCTCTCCGCGACGAACTCGACACCACCACCGGGAGGTCCCGTGTCCGCCACCACGCCTGAGTCGCGCGCCGCATCCGCCGGCCGCCCCGGCATCGACCCGCGCGGGCCGCGCTTCTCCGCCGCGATCACCTCCGTCCTGCTGCTCGCGGTCGTCGTGCTCGGCGTCGGCGGGCTCGACGTTGCGGCGCTCGTGCTCCTCGTCATCCTCGCGGCGCTCTTCGCGTGGGGCGCGATCGCCGGGGTCGCCCGACACCCGTTCGGCCTGCTCTACCGGGCCCTCGTCCGTCCGCGGCTCGCGCCGCCCGCCGAGCTCGAGGACCCGCGCCCGCCGACGTTCGCCCAGCTCGTCGGCCTGGTGGTCACGGCGACGGGCGTCGTGCTCGGGATGCTCGGCGTCGCGGCGGCCGTGCCGATCGCCGCGGCCGCGGCGTTCTTCGCCGCCTTCCTCAACGCGGCGTTCGGGTACTGCCTCGGATGCCAGCTCTACCTGCTGCTCGTCCGCGCCCGCGTCATCAGGGCCGCGTGACCGATCCGCGGAGGACGCGCGGGGCCCGGCGACTGCCGGACGCGGCATCCGCTCGATAGGCTGGGACTTCCGGCTCGAGGAGGAGGACCAATTGGCACTGACGAGCGAATCGACCACGGTCTGGACCGGCAGCCTCTTCGAGGGGTCGGGCACCACGCGCCTCGACTCGTCGAAGGTGGCCGAGTTCCCGGTCAACTGGAAGGCGCGCGCCGAAGGCGAGGCGGGGACCACGAACCCCGAGGAGCTGCTCGGCGCGGCCCACTCGGCATGCTTCTCGATGGCGCTGTCGAACATCCTCACCGAGGCGGGCCACACCCCCGAGAGCATCCAGACCACCGCCGCGGTGACCTTCCAGCCCGGTGAGGGCGTGACGGGCAGCCACCTGCTCGTGAGCGCGCGCGTGCCCGGCCTCGGCGAGGCCGAGTTCGAGGCGTTCGCCGAGGATGCCAAGGTGAACTGCCCGATCTCGCAGGCGCTCACCGGCATTCCGATCACGATCGAGGCGGAGCTCGCGTAGCGGTGCGAGTCCTCGTCGCCGGCGCCTCCGGCTTCATCGGCACGGCCGTCCGTGACCGACTCCTGGCCGACGGCCACGAGGTCGTGCGGCTCGTGCGCCGGCGCGCCCAGTCGACGGACGAGGTCAGCTGGTCGCCGGCGTCCGGCATCATCGACTTCACGATCATGGACCGCGTCGACGCCGTCCTGAACCTCTCGGGCGCCTCGCTCGCGCGGCTGCCGTGGACGCGGCGCTATCGCGACGAGATCCTCGAATCGCGCATCGCGGCCACCAGGACGCTCGCGGACGCGATGCGCAAGGCGCGCACGCCTCCCGCGACCTTCCTCAGCGCGTCGGCCGTCGGGTACTACGGCGACCGACCGGGCGAGCTGCTCACCGAGCACTCCGCCGCCGGCACCGGGTTCCTCGCCGAGGTCGTCGGCCGCTGGGAGGCGGCGGCGCAGCTCGCCCCGCACGAGACCCGGACGGTCGTCTTCCGAACCGGCATCGTCGTGGGCCGCGGCGGTGCGATGCAGCGGATCCGCGCCCTCACGACGCTCGGCGTCTCCGGGCGCCTGGGAACGGGCGGCCAGCACTGGCCCTGGATCGCGCTGGAGGACGAGGTCGACGCGATCCTGCACCTGCTGGACTCGCACCTCTCGGGTCCGGTGAACCTCGTCGGGCCGACGCCCGCGACCGCGGATCGCGTGATGGCGGCGCTCGCCGAGCGGATGCACCGTCCCTACGTCATCCCGGTCCCCGAGAAGCTCCTCGAGGCGGCCCTCGGCAAGGCCGCCGACGACCTGCTGCTGTCGAGCCAGAAGGTGCGGCCGCAGCGCCTCATCGACGACGGCTACCGGTTCCGGCACCCGAGCATCGAGTCGGCGATCGACGCGATGCTCAGTCCCGAGCCCGCTCGAGTTCGATAGCCCGGCGCACCGCACGACGCGCTCGACGCCGATCCCCCGCGGCGTCGTACGCGAGCCCGAGTCGCAACCACGCCCGCCACGAGTCGGGCTCGGACTCGACGGCGGCGCGGAACTCGGGGAACGCGGCGTCCGCCGCACCGCGCTCGGGACGCCCGCTCGCGCGGACCGGGATGCCCAGGTCGAGCGCGCCCTCGGACTCGAGCCGCTCGACCAGCCGCTGCGACCGGATCCCGAACGAGAACTCCCGCCAGATCGCCCAGACGGCCAGGATCGGCAGCACCATGAGCGCCACGCCCATCGCGACGGCGATCGGCTCGCCCGTGAGGACGAACTGCACCGCGCGCCATCCCACCAGCGCGACGTAGAGCACCAGGAGCGCCGCCATGACGACGGCGCCGACCTTCGCGCCGCTCATCGACCGTCGGGAAGCTCGAGGCCGAGGAGCGCATCGAGTCCCACGGTGACCCCGTCGGCCGACGGCGCGCGACGCAGGGCGAGCAGGATGCCGGCCTCGTACGCCGTCGGCGCGATCGTCGAGTGCGTGATCTGCAGGCTCTCCCCGGGAGCGCCGAGCACGACGCGCTGGTCGGCGAGGACGCCGTCCATGCGGAGGCTGTGGATCGGCACGCCGGAGACGAGCTGGCCGCGCGCTCGCTGGTCGGCGTGCGGCGCCGACACCGGGCCGAGCTCGCCGCGCGAGGCGGCGATGAGCTCGGCCGTCCGCACCGCCGTGCCGGACGGCGAGTCGACCTTGCCCGCGTGATGCGCCTCCACGATCTCGATGGAGTCGAAGTGGCGGGCCGCGAAGGCCGCGAACGCCGAGCCGAGCACGCTGCCGATCGAGAAGTTCGGCACGAAGATCACGCCGGACGTGGCGTCGGCCTCGCGCAGGCGCGTCTCGACCTCGGCGATGCGCTCGCGCGACCAGCCGGAGGTGCCGACGACGACCGCGGCGCGCGCCTCGATCGCGGCCTCCACGATCGCGGCACTCGCCGCGGGGTGCGTGACGTCGAGCACGACGTCGGCCCCGGCGAGTTCGTCGAGGCTCGAGGACGAGTCGAGCCCGGCGTGGAGCTCGAGGTCGTCGGCCTCGTCGATCAGTCGGGTCGCGAGGCGCCCCATCTTCCCCGTCGCGCCAGCGACCGCCACCGTGATCGTCACGACGTTCACCCTAGCAACCGGGGCCCCGCGGACCGGCACCGCGCGCGCCGTAGGCTTGGCGCATGCTCCGCTTCCGCGACGCCGCCGTGACCGACCCCGACGCGAACCGGATGCTCGGCGAGTACTTCGCCGAGCGCGCGGAGGGCTTCCCGCCCGAGCAGGGCGAGTACCGCCCGACCTGGCCGGAGGCCGCGCAGTTCACTCCCCCGGCTGGCGTGTTCCTCGTGGTCGAGGACGAGACCGGCGGTGCCGTCGGGTGCGGCGGGATCCGCCGGATCGCCTCCGCCGACGGCGGACTCCTGCGGTACGAGGTCAAGCACCTCTGGCTCGCTCCCACGGCGCGCGGGCGGGGTGGCGGCCGCGCGCTGCTCGGCGAGCTCGAGCGGCGTGCCGTCGCATTCGGCGCCGAGGAGCTGGTGCTCGACACGAACGCGAGCCTCGCCGCGGCGGGCGGGCTGTACGCCGCGAGCGGGTACGTCGCCATCGAGCCCTACAACGACAACCCGAACGCGACCGACTGGTACGGCAAGCGGGTCCAGCCGGCCGCCGGCTGAGCTGCCGGACCGGCGCGCCGCGCGCCGATCGGGGTGCTCAGAGCGCGAACGGCTCCGGCAGTCCGGTGCGCAGCTCGGGCGGCAGGTGCGCGAGGTCGTTGTGCACGACGAGGTTCCACGGCCTGCCGGGTGCGCGCTGCGTCAGGACGGTGAGCCCGCAGTTGGCCTGGTTGATCGTCGCCCAGCGCCACTCGGGTGCGCCGAGCACCTCGCGCACGAACCAGCCGATGACGAAGTTGTGCGTGATGAGCAGGTCGTGGCGGTCCTCGCGATGCGACCGGAGGAACTCGGCGTTCGCGTCGGCCATCTGCGCACGCCCCGCCTCGAAGTCGAGCTCGGTGAAGGAGCCGAAGAACGGCGCGTAGGCGGCCGGAGTCTCGGGCGCCGGTCCCGACGGGACGCAGTCGAACAGCAGCGGCGAGGCCTCGGGCTTCAGCGAGGGCAGCTTCGACGCGATGATGTCGGCCGTCTCGGCGGCGCGCTGCAGGGGCGAGTGGTACGCGGCGTCGAAGGGGATGCCGCCGAGGCGCTCCGCGAGCAGTTCGGCCTGGCGCCGTCCGCGCGGGGAGAGCGGCCCGTCGGGGAGGCCGTGCTCGGCGTCGAGCTGCTCGCCGTGTCGGACGAGGTAGAGGTGGTGGGGCACGTCTGATCCTGTGGTCGGACGTCGCTAGGCGACGTCGGGTCGGGTTTCGGGCTGGTCGACGATCGAGCGGAAGGCGTGCTCGTCGACGGGGCCGACGGCGACGAGCGAGAACGGCCGGGCGGCCAGTTCGCCGGCGAGCGCCCGGACGTCGTCGGCGGTGACGCGTCCGACGCGGCGCAGCGCCTCGTCGAGGTCGGCGAATTCCCCCAGCGCGAGCTCGGCGCGGCCGAGTCGCGACATCCGCGTGTCGGAGTCCTCGAGCGCGAGCGCCGAGGCGCCGCCGAGGTAGCCGATCGCGCGGGTGAGCTCGTCATCGGTGACTCCGTGGTGGGCGAGCCGCTCGAGCTCGGTGCGCATGAGCGCGGCCACGGTGGCGGCGTTCTTCGGCGCGCATCCGGCGTACATGCCGAACACCCCCGCGTCGGAGTACCCCGGTGCGAACGAGTAGACGGCGTAGGCGAGCCCGCGACGTTCCCGGATCTGCTGGAACAGCCGCGACGACATGCCGCCGCCGAAGACGGTGTTGAGCACGCTCAGCACGGCGCGACGGTCGTCCGTCGCGACGAGGCCGGGCACGCCGAGCACGAGGTTGACCTGCTCGCCGGGCCGCTCGACCACGGTGAGCGGCGAGCGACCGTCGACGAGGGCGAGTTCGGCCGGGCGACGGTCGACGGGTGCGGCCGTCTCGGCGAGGTCCCACCCCGCCGCCTCGAGCGCCGCGGAGAGGCGTTCGACGAGTGCGTCGTGGTCGACGGCCCCCGCCGCGGTGACGACGAGATCGCGCGCACGGTAGCTCGCGCGGTAGTGCTCGAGGACCGCGTCGCGGGTCGCGACGCCGATCGCCTCGGGGTCCCCGCCGATCGGGCGGGCCAGCGGGTGGGTGCCGAGCACGGCCTCGAAGAACCGCTCGTTCGCGACGTCGGCCGGATCGTCGCCGGCCATCGCGAGCTCCTCGAGGATGACGCGGCGCTCGCTCTCGAAGTCCTCCGGGTCGAGGACCGACGACGTGAACATGTCGGCGAGGACGTCGACCGCCATGGGCAGGTCGCGGTCCTGCACCTTGGCGTAGTAGCAGGTGTACTCCTTGGCGGTCACGGCGTTGTGCTCGCCGCCGACGGCGTCGAAGGAGATCGCGATGTCGAGGGCGCTCCGCGTCTCGGTGCCCTTGAACAGGAGGTGCTCGAGGAAGTGCGTCGAGCCGAACGTGGCGGGGTGACCGCTCTCCGCGGGGTGTTCGTCCCGCGATCCGACGGCGACCCAGAACCCGATGGTCGCGCTCCGGCTCCCCGGCACCTGTTCGCTGAGCACCCGGATGCCGGACGGGAGGACCGATCGACGCACGAGCGTCTCGCCGGCGGCGGGGAAGGCCAGTTCGGGCTCACCAAGCGGGAGTTCGACGGCGCCGTTCACGCCCCCAGCCTATGTCACCCCCGAGCGACGGGCCCGCGTGTCCGCGCGCGGGGCGGCGACTACGCAGACGCCCGGTCGAGCTCGACGAGTTCGGACCGATGCAGCTCGAGCGAGGCCGCGCCGAGCAGGGCGTCGACCTGCTCGGGCCGGCTCACGCCCGTGACCGGGGCGACGACCGTCGGCCGTGCGAGCAGCCACGCGATCGCGATCGCGGCGGGAACGGTCCCGTGGGCGGCCGCGACCTCGTCGAGCGCGCGGAGCACGCGAAGGCCGCGTCGACCGAGATGGCGGCCCTGTCGCTCACCGCGCGCGTCGCGCCGCACGTCGACTCGACGTCGGATCGCGCCGCCGAGGAATCCGTCGGCGAGTGCGAAGTCCGGCATCACGGGCAGTCCCTGTGCGTGCGCGACGAGTTCGGTGGCGCCCTCGAAGGCGCGGCGCTCCATGAGGTTGTAGCGCGTCGTCAGGGCCTGGAACCTGGGCAGGCCGTTCGCGGCCAGCACGCGGGCCTCGATGAGGCGTTCGGGCGACAGGTCGGACGCGCCGACCGCCAGCACCTTGCCGGAGGCGATGAGCGCGTCGACGGCACCGAGGCTCTCCTCGAGGGGCACCTCCGGGTCGTCGCCGTGGAAGCAGAGCAGGTCGATGCGGTCGGTGCCGAGCCGTTCGAGCGAGGCGTCGACGGCGCGGCTGAGGGCAGCCGGGGCGAGACCCGTGTGGTCGGGGTGACGACCGACCCGCGTGGCGATGCGGACGCGGTCCCGGGCGCCGCGTGAGCCCAGCCACTCGCCGATGATCGTCTCGCTGCGTCCCGCGGCGTAGCTGTCCGCCGTGTCGATCAGCGTTCCGCCCAGCGCGACGAACCGGTCGAGGATGTCGCCGCTCGCCTCCGCGTCGAGGGTCCAGCCGAAGGTGCTCGCGCCGAGCGCGAGCGGATGCACCTCGAAGCCGGTCTCGCCGATCGTGACGCGACGGGGCACCGCGATGGGCCCGGAGTCCGCGTTCGTCGTGATCTGCTCGGTCCCGAGCGTCACGCCCGGGGTGGTCCCCTCGCCGAGCTCACGGGACGCGCTCGCGTGCGCCGGAACGTGTGCGTCCGGCCGGTCGATGACCGCCGGCGCACTCCCGGCGCGCCTGCCTCCCTGCAGTGCGTGTCGTCGTGCCACTCGGTCCTCCTCCCCAGGATTGAAGACGAGCGTATGTCAGGAACGAACGGGGTGGTTGGACATGACGGCGAAGCGTTACGAAACCGTTGGTGAACACCCGGTGACGTCGCGGCACCCTCGAGACGACCACGGCGCGCCCCCTTGAAACATCGCTGAACGATCGTTTAGTATGCTGAACATGCGTTCAATCCGGCCCGAGGACGCCACGACCGCCGCCCGCATCCGCGACGCCGCGATCGCCCGCTTCGGCGCGCACGGCTACGCCGGCACGAGCCTGCGCGAGGTCGCCGCCGACGTCGGCGTCAGCGCCGGGCTCGTCATCCACCACTACGGCTCGAAGGAGGGCCTCCGCCGCGCCTGCGACGACTGGCTCGTGCAGGAGCTCATGGGCGAGAAGGACCGACTCGGCGAGGCATCCGTCGCCGCGACCATCCGCGAATGGCTCGACGACCCGGCTCGGTTCGGCACGTCGATCGCCTACCTCGCCGTCATGCTCGCCGACGGGTCCCCGGGCGCCGACCGCCTCTTCGACCTCCTGCTCGCCGAGACCGGCGCGATGCTCGAGCGCGGCGTCGCCGACGGAAGCATGAACGCGTCCAGCGACCCCGACCTGCGCGCCCTGCTCATCACCGCCTACGGGCTCGCGCCGCTGCTCCTCCGCGGCCAGTTCGCGCGCGTGCTCGGCGCCCCGCTCGACTCCCCCGCGGTCGTGCGACGGATGACCCTGCCGACCCTCGAGTTCTACACCGAGGGGCTCTACGCCGACACGCGCCTGCTCGACGCCGCGCGCGACGCGATCGCCGCCGCATCCGACGCCCACGCGCCCGAGTCCCGCCGGGCGGACCCGGCGCCTCGGGTCCGCTCCGACAAGGGACCCGGGAACCCCGTCCAGGACCCCGACCCGCCGGTCGAGGATTCCGCGCGCGAGTGACGCGCCGCGGCATCCCACACCATCGACCGACGAGAGGACCCACATGACCACCGACACCGAGGCCGCCGTCAGCACGCGCGGCCTGACCAAGCGCTACGGCGCGACCACGGCCCTGCACGGCCTCGACCTCGACATCCCCCGCGGCAGCGTCTTCGGGATGATCGGGCCGAACGGCGCGGGCAAGACGACCACCATGCGGCTGCTGCTCGACATCATCCGCCCCACCGGCGGCGACCTGACGGTGCTCGGCCGCTCGCCGCGCGACGGCGGGGCGGAGCTGCGACGACGGATCGGCTACCTGCCCGGTGAACTGCACCTCGGCACGCGCGTGAAGGGCCGCGAGTTCCTCGCGCACTACGCCGAGATCTCCGGCCCGGTCCGGAAGGGTGCGGTCGACGACCTCGCCGACCGCCTCGGCGTCGACCTCGGCCGGCCCGTGCGCAGCCTGTCCAAGGGCAACAAGCAGAAGATCGGGCTCATCCAGGCGTTCATGCACGAACCGGAGCTGCTCGTGCTCGACGAGCCGACGAGCGGCCTCGACCCCCTCGTGCAGCAGGAGTTCCACGGGATGCTCCACGAGGCGAAGGCCAAGGGGCAGACCGTCTTCCTCAGCTCGCACGTGCTGAGCGAGGTCCAGCAGACCGCGCACGAGATCGCGATCCTCAAGCAGGGACGCATCGTCGAGCGGTCGACCGTCGCGGCGCTGCGCGAGAATGCCGTGCGCCACGTCAAGCTGGTGGTCGCCGAGGCGGATGCCGCGGCGGCGCGTTCCACGCTCGACGCGCTCGCCGGCGTCGCCGACACGGCGTCCGTCGCCAACGGGCCGGGCACGGTCGCGCTCACCGCGACGCTCGACTCGCACGTCGACGCGTTCGTGAAGGCGGTCGCGCTCCTCGACCTCGTCGACCTGACCATGGAGGAACCGGACCTCGAGGAGATGGTGCTCGCGTACTACGGCACCGACCTCTCGTCGACGGCGGAACCCGTCGACGCCGACCGGAAGTCGGCGAAGCGATGAACCGCGTGCTGCCCCTCTTCCGCCGCTCGATGGTCGACGGCTGGCGCGGCCTGCTCGGCTGGACGATCGGCATCCTCGCGGCGCTCTTCCTGTACCTGCCGCTGTACCCGTCGTTCGGCGGCAACGGCCAGATGCAGCAGATCATCGACACGCTTCCGCCGGAGCTGGTCAGGTCCCTGAACTACGACCAGATCGGGTCGGGACCGGGGTACGCGCAGGCGACGTTCTACGGGCTCATCGGCTTCGTGCTCCTCACGATCGCCGCGGTGGGATGGGGCACCGACGCGATCGCGGCCGACGAGGAGAACGGCCAGCTCGAACTGACGCTCGCGCACGGCGTGCTCCGAGGCCAGGTCCTCGCCGAGCGCAGCGCTGCGGTGCTCGTCAGGCTCGCCTGGCTGGCGATCGTGAGCGTGGTGGTCGTCATGGTCCTGAACGAGCCCTCCGAGCTCGGCATCGAGTTCGGCAACCTCGTCGCGACCGCCGTCGCCTTCCTCGGGCTGGTGTCGCTGACCGCGACGGCGGCGATCGGCGTCGGCGCCGTCACGGGCCGCCGGACCTGGGCGGTCAGTGCCGGTTCGGGCATCGCGGTGTACGCGTACGCGCTCAACGCCCTCGGCAACCAGAGCGACGAGCTGTCCTGGCTGCACGACTGGTCGCCGTACAGCTGGGCG
The DNA here is from genome assembly GCF_004135055.1 of Agromyces binzhouensis. GTDB lineage: Bacteria > Actinomycetota > Actinomycetes > Actinomycetales > Microbacteriaceae > Agromyces > Agromyces binzhouensis. Next base: position 9,873 of record NZ_SDPL01000061.1, read on the forward strand.
TACGGCGACTCGCCGATCCTGAACGGCTGGAACGGCACGATCTGGCTGAACTACGCCGTCGTCGCCGTGCTGCTCCTGGTCGGCTGGCTCGCGTTCCGGCGTCGCGACGTCGCGGTCTGACCGAGCGGATGCCGCGGCCGGCGCCACGTCGTGGGGCGCCGCGCCGCGGCATCCGCTCGCCTATCGGCCGACCTTGCCGAGCAGGCCGGCGATCGGCGCGAGCACGGTCGGGCGGGCGGCGATCCATGCCGCTGCAATGACGACGATCGAGGCGACGAAGATCCAGAAGCCCAGCCAGCCGTCGGCGTCCTGCGCCGCGTACATGTGGTTGAGGTTGCGGAGCGCCCCGGTCAGGAGGACCAGCGTGACGTGCACGACGATGAACGCGACGAAGTACAGCATGACCGGGAAGTGCACGGCGCGCGCCCACTCCACCGGGTAGATCCGGTTCAGCGTCGTGGCGTTCTTCGGCCACAGGCCCGACATCCGCACGCCGGTGATCGCGGCGAGCGGTGCCGCGATGAAGATCGTGGTGAAGTAGGCGAGCACCTGGAGGCTGTTGTAGTTGACCCAGCCGTTCTCGAGCGGCCAGTCGAGCGAGAGGTACTGCAGCCCGGCCGACACCGCGTTCGGGACGACCTCCCAGCTGGTCGGCACGACGCGCATCCACTGGCCCGTCGCGAACAGCAGCACGACGAACACCAGGCCGTTCACGAGCCACAGGACGTCGAGCGACTGGTGGAACCACAGCGTGAGGCTGATCCTGCCCTGGCCGCCCTTCGCCCAGCGCGGCGTCCAGTACGCCGGCGGCCGGCGCTCGGTGCGCACCTGGAGTCCCGAACGGATGATCAGCACGATGAGGAAGACGTTGAAGAAGTGCTGCCAGCCGAGCCACGCCGGGAGCCCGACGGGCGCGCCATCGGGCAGGGGCGTCTCGCCGGGGTAGGTCGCGAGGAAGTCCTGCATGACGTCCAGGCCGAGGAACCACCTCGTGAGCTGGACGACGATGGTCGCGGCGCCGATGATCGCGAGGATCCCGATGACCGATGCCCCGACCCACTGCCTGAGCGTCAGCGGGCCGTATCGCCTGGGGCCGGGCTGCGCAGGGGTGCTCGATGCCGGCGGCGCCGCGGCGGGCGCGACCGACTCCGCAGGTGCGGTGGACCGAGTGGGCGCCTCGGGCACGGTCGCCGCGGAAGCTGCGGGGGCCGGTG
>NZ_SDPL01000610.1 GCF_004135055.1 Agromyces binzhouensis
CCGTCCGCGCCGGAGACCAGCAGCTGCTTGGCCACGAGGCCGCCCTTGCTGTGCGCGACGATCACCCGGCCGGCATCGGGCTCCGGGCGGCGCTCGATCGCGCGGCCCAGTCGCCGGGCGGTGTCGGCGATGCCGCGCCGGTTCGTGCCCATGCCGTGCACCACGCGCACGCGGTACCCGCCGTGATTCAGCGCGTCGCCGAGCGGCCGCAGGAACGACCAGTGCTCGTAGATCCCGGGCAGGAGCAGCACCTCGGGCAGGTCTCCGCGACCGGACCGCCAGCGGGCGGGCGGGCTCCACCCATCGACCACGATCGCGACCTGGCGGATGCCGGCGTAGACGTAGTCGCGGGCCCACCACCATCCGCGCGCGACCGCCGAGAGCTCCTGCGGTTCCGAGACGCGTTCGACCTCGTGCCCGATGTGCTCCCCGCGCGCGTGCCGCCTGACGAGGTCGGCCACGCGCTCGCCCGCAGTCACCATGGTCTCGTGCCCGCGGTCCGCGATCTCCACGTACCGCCCGTGCGGCACCATCCGGGTCACCTGCTCGGCCCACGCGCGCGGCGCGAGCCGGTCGTGCTCGCCGCGGATCACGAGCGTCGGCGCCGCGACATCGGGCAGCACGAGCTCGATGCGGTGGTCGAGCATGCGGCGGAGCTTGCGGAAGTACCAGCGCGGCCCGGCCTGGAGGTAGGAGTGGAGGCCGAGCGCCACCACCTTCGGGCGCGTGAGCGACGGGTCCTCGAGCAGGCGCAGGCCCTGCATGAGCGCCGACCGCTCGCGCGGGTTCACGGTCGGCGCGATGAGCACGACGGATGCCACGAGCTCCGGTCGCTGAGCGGCGGCCTCGGCCACGATCTGCGTGCCCATCGAGTGCCCCACGAGCACGACCGGCTCGCCGCCGCCCTCGGCCTCGACGAGCGCGGCAAGGTGCGCGCCCGACTGCGCGATCGTCTGCGTCCGCCTCGGCTCGGGCGCGTCGCCGAAGCCCGGCAGGTCGAGCGCGAGCACGCGCCCCTCGCGGGCGAGCTCGTCGGCGAGGTCGGACCAGTAGCGGTGCCCCATGCCGATGCCGTGCACGAGCACGTACGTCGGTCGCCCCGCGCCCGACTCGGTGATCACGGTCACCTCGTCGCCGCGCCGGAACTCGCGCGTCCGCGACATCCGCACCCCCTCCCACCGGCCCCGGGTTCGATCATGCCGGATGCCGCAGCGCGCCCGTCAGTCGATGAGTCCGGATGCCGCGAGCCGGCGCAGCACCTCGACGCCCGCCGGCGGGCAGCGCCCGGCGTCGGCCGCGCCGACCCAGTGCACCTCGCCGACCTCGCCCGA
>NZ_SDPL01000611.1 GCF_004135055.1 Agromyces binzhouensis
GCCCGGCGCCGAGCTCGGCGGTGAGCACCCGCGTGAGGTGGCGGGGCGTGTAGCCCAGCCGGCGTGCGAGGCCCGGCACGCCCTCGCGCTCGACGACGCCGTCGGCGATGAGCCGCATCGCCCTGGCCGCGAGGTCGTCGTCGAGGTCCCATTCGGGCGAACCGGGGACGGCGTCGGGCAGGCACCGCTTGCAGGCTCGGAGTCCGGCCTCGTGCGCGGCGGCGGCGGTCCGGTAGAACGTCACGTTCCGCGGCTTCGGCGGTGCCGCCGGACAGCTCGGTCGGCAGTAGATGCCCGTCGAGTGCACGCCCGTGATGAACTGGCCGTCGAAGCGGGCGTCGCGCGCCAGCATCGCGCGGTAGCGCTCGGCGAACGACGGGTCGGCGAGGGGATCGGCGGTGTCGGTCGTGGTCACCACTCCAGCGTCGCATCCGCCCACGTCGCTGCATAGCGGAAATCGGACATGGCTGGGTCGATACGCTGGAGTCCATGCCCACCGATGCACCGCCGTCCACAGCGGGCGCCGCCGACCCGTCGGACGCGGACGTGCGCTCGCGCCTCGCCGACGCCTTCGGCGAGCGGGTCGCCTTCGACGGACCCGCCCTCGACGCGGTGCGCGAGGACCGCAGCGGATGGCGCAGCGACGCGCCGCCGACGGCCCTCGTCCACGCGGCATCCGTCGACGACGTGCAGGAGCTCATGCGGATCGCGAGCGCCACCGGCACGCCGGTCGTTCCGCGCGGCGCCGGGACCGGCCTCGCCGGCGGCGGCATCTCCAGCCGCGGATCCGTCGTGCTCGACCTCTCGCGGATGGACCGCATCCTCGAGATCGACGACGTCGACGAGCTCGCGGTCGTCGAGCCGGGCGTGCTGAACGGCGACCTCGACCGCGCCGCCCGCGAGCGCGGGCTCTGGTACGCGCCCGATCCCGCGAGCCGCGCCATCTCGTCGATCGGCGGCAACATCGCCACGAACGCCGGCGGACTGCTCTGTGCGAAGTACGGCGTCACGCGCGAGAGCGTGCTCGGCCTCGCCGTGGTCCTCGCCGACGGCTCGCTCCTGCGGACCGGCCACCGCACGGTCAAGGGCGTGACCGGCTACGACCTCACGGCGCTCATGACGGGCTCCGAGGGCACCCTCGGCGTGATCGTCGAGGCCACGCTCCGCCTCCGCCCCGTGGTGCACGGCCCGATCGAGACCGTCGCCGCGGCCTTCCCCGACGTCGAGTCGGCGGGCGTCGCGGTCGGCGGCGTCGCCGCGGCGCGCGTGCGTCCGGCGATCCTCGAGCTCATCGACCCCGTCGGGCTCGCGCGCGTCGCCGAGCA
>NZ_SDPL01000612.1 GCF_004135055.1 Agromyces binzhouensis
CGCGCGATGCCGCGCGCCTGCGCAGCGAGGCGGGGGCCGCCCGGCGCATCCGCCACGTTCACGACCATCACGCCGGCCGGGCCGAGGCGGCCGAGGCACGCGCCGAGGAACGCGGGATCGTCGACGAACGCGGGGGCCTCGAGCCGGGAGTAGAGGTCGACGACCACCAGGTCGAAGGCGAGCTCCGCATCGAGTCGCGCGAGGGCGTCGCGCGCGTCGGCGACCATGATCGAGACGCCAGAGGCCGAGGGCAGCGGGAGTCGCTCGGTCACGAGCGCGACGAGCCGGGCGTCGGCCTCGACGACGACCTGGCGCGAGTCGGGACGTGTCGCCGCGACGTACCGCGCGAGGCTCATCGCGCCCCCGCCGAGGTGCAGCGCCGTGATGGGGGCGCCGGGATCGGCCAGCGCGTCGATGACGTTGCCGATGCGTCGCACGTACTCGAAGAACAGGCGGGTCGGATCGTCCGCGTCGACGTGCGACTGGGCGGCGCCGTCGACGAGCAGCGTCCACCCGGTCGACGAGAAGACATCGCGCTCGAACTCGATGCGGGGGGCCATGGTGGCATCGTCGCACGCGGTGTGCGGTGCGGCCTGCAGATCGCCGACGAGGCGCTCGCGCCGGGACGGTGCGGGCGGCCTAGGATCGCAGGGACGAGGGAGGCGGGATGACCGAGCTGTACGACGAGGTCGGCGGACCGGACGGCGTGCGCACGGCGGTCGCACTCCTCTACCGGCGGGTCGTCGCCGACGACGAGCTCGGGCCGTGGTTCCGGGAGGTCGACCTCGACCGGCTCCGGGCGCACCAGCGCGCGTTCCTCGCCGCGGCGTTCGGCGGCCCCCAGGCGTTCTCGGGTCGCAGCCTCGCCGAGGCGCACGAGGGCCTCGAGATCACGGATGCCGCGTTCGACCGCATCGTCCAGACGCTGCTCACGAGCCTCGCCGACCTGGGCGTCGCCCACGACGCGGTGGCGCGGGTCGGCGAGCGCCTCGAGCAGGTGCGCGGCGACGTGGTCACCGCCTGACCCGGGTCAGCTCCGGCCGACGATCGGATCGGTCGGCAGGTGCAGCTCGCGACGTCCGCGGATGCCGAGCTTCGCGTACGTCGACTGCAGGTGGTTGTCCACGGTGCGGGTCGAGAGGAACAGTCGCCCGGCGATCTCGTTCGAGCTCAGGCCCTGCGCCGCGAGCGACGCGACCTCGCGTTCGCGTGGCGTGAGCGGTTCGGCGCCCTCGGAGAAGCGGAGCAGGGGCGTCCTCGCCCCCTCGCAGGCCGCGGACAGCTCGGCGGCGCGCCGCAGGTCGGCCGCCGCCTCCCGTCCGCG
>NZ_SDPL01000613.1 GCF_004135055.1 Agromyces binzhouensis
AAACGGGGTTCAAATAAATTGGCATTGAACATAGTGCACGCTGTTGAGTTCTCAAGGAACGGACGCACCCGACCCACCAACCCGAAACCGAGCCAGCACCACCGAGGCAACTTCCCTACAGTACCACCACCGACTTCACGAACGCTGAGCGTTCGGGACTCGACTCGAGGCCGAGCAGGTGGTGGGTGATACGTCTCCCAGGCTTGAAGCAACCGAGTCGCACGGGGCGCCTACGAGGCTGTTTGGCTGGGATTCGCTGCCCGGCCCCGTGAGCTTCTCGCTCCCGGCTGCCGTGGCAACGAAGAAGAATCTACGTGCCGTCGAACCGTCGGGCAAATCGGGCTTGCATCCCGGGCGTGTCGCGATCGGAGGCCGGGTGCGAGGCCCCGCAGGGCGGCATCCGATCGCCAGATCCCGACCGCCCCGGAACGAGCCGAGGGCTCCCGCAGCCGAAGCCGGCGGGAGCCCTCGAAGGTGGAGCGACGGGTCTGCGGATCACAGGCCGGAGTACGCGTGGAGCCCCTTGAAGAACAGGTTCACGACGGTGAAGTTGAACAGCACCGCGGAGAAGCCGATGATCGCGAGCCACGCCGAGCGCGAGCCGCGCCATCCGCGGGTCGCGCGCGCGTGGATGTATCCGGCGTAGACCACCCAGATGATGAAGGTCCACACCTCCTTGGTGTCCCAGCCCCAGTACCGGCCCCACGCCTTCTCGGCCCAGATGGCGCCGGCCATGAGCGTGAACGTCCAGAGGATGAAGCCGACGATGTTGACGCGATACGCGAGGTTCTCGAGCGCCGTCGAATCGGGCAGGGTCGCCAGGAACGACTTCTTCACGGAGTCGGCGGTCGCGACGATCGCCTCGCGGCGCGACTGCATGAGCTGCACGACCGAGAGCGCGAACCCGAGCGCGAAGAATCCCACGGCCGACGTGGCGACGAACACGTGGATCACGAGCCAGACCGACTGCAGCGCGGGCGGCAGCGGCACGACGCTGACGTAGAAGTTCACGGTCGCGACGCCGAGCAGCACCAGCACGAGACCGGTCACGAACGTGCCGAGGAATCGCAGGTCGGTCTTGGCGATGAGGAGCACCGCGAGGAAGACCGTCGTGATGACGAGCGTGCCGGTGAGCGCGAACTCGTACATGTTCGCCCACGGCACGCGGCTCGCGGCGACGCCGCGGAGCACGGTCGCGGCCAGGTGCAGCGCCCAGGCGATGACCGTCATCGCGACCGCGACCCGGAGCGACGGCGAACGGCCGTAGTCGACGGATGGCGCGGCGGGCGCCCCGGCACCGCGGCG
>NZ_SDPL01000614.1 GCF_004135055.1 Agromyces binzhouensis
ATCAGCCTCGCCGGCGAGGTGCGACCGGTCGCATCGGCCCGGCAGCGCGCCGCCGAGGCGGCGCGCCTCGGCTATCGTGCGCTGCTCGACGACGACCTCGGCAGCGTGCGTGCGGCCGTCGAACGGGCGATGATGGCGGCCTCCGGGGCGCGCGAGCGCGAACTCGACGCGGCCTTCTAGACCGAGAGCGCCTTCAGCAGCTCAGCCGGCGAGGCCTGCATCGGGTGCGGCCCGGCGATGTCGAGGAACACCGTGGTGATCGTCGACTCGTATCGGGTGAGGAACGACTTCAGCCACGCCGGGCTCTGCAGCCCGACGGCCGGCGGGAGGTTCGCCGGCTTGTGCGCGGCGTCGCTGAAGAGCAGCAGTGCGACCTCGCCCGAATTCGGATCACGATACGTCCACACCTCGCCGCCGTCGAGCGGCGTGTCGCGGGGTCCGGGCTTGATGAGCGGAACGACCGTGTTGCCGTTGCGGAGGGCCAGCGCGACCGCCGCCATGTCCTGCCGCTCGAGCGCCTCGGCGAGCGCCTGCGAGCGGAACTCGAGGGGCTGCTTGGGCTTCGAACGCTTCGCACCGGCCATCATCCCAGCCTACCGAGGCCGGTGCACGGGAACCGCCGCGGGTGCAGCGGCCGGGCCCGCAGCGGAGGTCCGCGGCGCGAGGTAACGCCGCGGACCCCTTGGACCGCAGGATGGTTAGTCCACGTCCGATCCTGCTGAGCAATCCTCGCGAGATCAACGGAAGGCCGTCACACGCGGACACATCCGCGCAGCGGCGACCTGCGTCGACGGGCGTGCGAATCGCGCAGGTCAGTAGAGCAGGAACTGCTTCGACGTCGACGACTCGAACCCGCTCATGCTGACGTTCAGGTGGTACGACGCGCCACCGGCGGGGACGCTCGTCCGCTCGCCGCCGCAGGTGTCGGCGCTCGACCGCGTGCGGTCCCACGTGATGGGTTCGCTCGAGGAGACCGGCGTGCCGGGCTCGATCGAGACCTCGGCATCGACCGGGTCGACCTGGCAGTCGGTCGAGGTCCAGTACGTGTCCGCCCCGCTCGTGACGGTGAACACCTGCGCCGCCGTGCCGACGTTCATGACGCACGAGTTGGAGCCCGTGTTCGTGATCGTGACCGAGAGCTTCGGCTGTTCGCCCGCGGCATAGACCGCCGCATCGGTGACGGCCTCCACCGTGATCTGGTCGGCCCTGCAGGGATCCCCGTCGGCGGCGGGCTCGGCCGCGGGTTCGCTCGCCGGCGGCTCGGCGGCATCCGTCGCGGTCGCGCCGTCGGTCGCCGCAGCCGTC
>NZ_SDPL01000615.1 GCF_004135055.1 Agromyces binzhouensis
AGCCGGCCTGGGCGGCGCTCGGCCATGCGCGCCGGAGCGAGCTGCTCATGCTCGCCGCCGACGCGATCGACGCCGAGGCGGAGGCCCTCGCGCACGTGCTCTCGCGGGAGCAGGGCAAGCCGCTGAACGGTCCGAACGCCCGCTTCGAGGTCGGCGCGGCATCCGGCTGGATGCGGGCTGCGGCGGCGACGCCGCTCGAGGCCGAGGTCGTCGTGGACGACGGCGAGACCCGCGCCGAGCTCCACTACCGGCCGATCGGCGTCGTGGGCGCGATCGGGCCGTGGAACTGGCCGCAGATGATCACCGTCTGGCAGGTCGCGCCGGCGCTCCGCATGGGCAACACGGTCGTCGTGAAGCCGTCGGAGTACACCCCGCTCAGCGTGCTCGCGCTCATCGAGGTCATCAACCGCGTGCTGCCCGCGGGTGTCGTCGAGGTCGTCTCGGGCGGTCGCGACGTGGGCGCGGCGCTCGCGTCGCACCCGTCGGTCGGCAAGGTGATGTTCACCGGCTCGACCGCGACCGGCAAGGCGATCATCCGCAGCTCTGCTGAGACGGTCAAGCGGCTCACGCTCGAGCTCGGCGGCAACGACGCCGGCATCGTGCTGCCCGACGTCGACCCGAAGGCGATCGCCGAGGGCGTCTTCTGGGGCGCGTTCATCAACACGGGGCAGACCTGCGCCGCGCTGAAGCGCCTGTACGTGCACGACGACGTCTACGACGCGGTATGCGAGGCCCTGGTCGACGTCGCGCGGGCGATGCCCATGGGCGTCGGGCTCGACGAGGCGAACGTGCTCGGGCCGCTGCAGAACCGGCAGCAGTTCGACGTCGTCGACCGCCTCGTGGAGTCGGCGAAGGCGGGAGGCGCCCGCGTGCTGCTCGGCGGGGAGCCGGATCGCGACCAGCCGGGCAACTTCTACCCGACGACGCTCGTGGCCGACATCGACGACCGCTCGCCCCTGGTGCAGGAGGAGCAGTTCGGTCCCGCCCTGCCGATCATCCGCTACCACGACCTCGACGACGCGATCGCGATGGCCAACGGGGTCGAGGTGGGGCTCGGCGCCTCGGTGTGGTCGACCGACCGCGACGAGGCGCGCCGCATCGCCGCGCGCCTCGAGGCCGGCACGGTGTGGATCAACGCGCACGGCGCGGTCCACCCGATGGCCCCCTTCGGCGGCGCGAAGCAGTCCGGCTACGGGCTCGAGTTCGGCGTCGAGGGCCTCAAGGCGCTCGGCGTGCCGCAGGTCGTCAACGGCTGACCGCGGCAGCGTCCGCGGGGGCGCGCAGGGGACGGGCCGAGATCGGAA
>NZ_SDPL01000616.1 GCF_004135055.1 Agromyces binzhouensis
GCCCGCGACGCGACCTGACCCTGCGCCCGCGCTCCGCGACCGCGGCGCACCGCCCTCCGGCCGTCGCCCCGGCGCGGGCTGGGCATGACCCGAGAGGTCCTCGCTCGGCTTGCACGCCGCACGGGGGTCCCGCATACGCTGGGGAGCCCGACCGGAGGGAGTCCGCCATGCCCGACGCCACGACCTGGGAGACCACGCTGGTCTTCGCGATCGCGCTCGTCATCGCGGTCATCGCCACGTTCATCATCTCGGCCATCGCCTCGATCATCGTGCGGGCCGTCTCGCGCCGCCGCGACTGGGCGGGCATCCTGATCCGCCGCGCGCGGTGGCCGTTCCGGACGGTGCTCCTCGTCGCCGGCACGTGGATCTCGATCGCGCTCGCGTTCCCCGATGCGAGCTGGCGGCCCCCCGTGGACCACGCCTTCCTCATCGCGATCATCGCGGCGGGCGCCTGGCTGGTCGCGCAGCTGTTCCTGTTCCTCGCCGACATGGGCGTGAGCCGGTACCGGTTGGATGTCGCCGACAACCGGGTCGCGCGACGCGTGCACACGCAGTTCCAGATCGTGCGGCGACTCGTGGTCGTCGTCATCGTGATCCTGGCGGTGGGCGCCATCCTGCTCACCTTCCCGGGCGTGCGCGCGGTCGGTGCGAGCGTGCTCGCCTCCGCCGGAATCGCGTCGATCGTCGCCGGTCTCGCCGCGCAGTCGGTGCTCGCGAACATGTTCGCCGGGATCCAGATCGCGTTCAGCGAGGCGATCCGCGTCGACGACGTCGTGGTCGTCGAGGGCGAGTGGGGCCGCATCCGCGAGATCACCCTCACCTACGTGGTGGTCGTCACGTGGGACGAGCGGACCGTCGTACTGCCCTGCACGTACTTCACCACGAAGCCGTTCCAGAACTGGACGAAGTACGGCAGCGCCCTCGTCGGCTCGGTCGAGCTCGACGTCGACTGGCGCATCTCGACCGACGCGATGCGCGAGGAGCTCGACCGGGTCCTCGAGGGAGAGGAGCTCTTCGACGGCCGCACGAAGGTGCTGCAGGTCACCGAGGCGACCGGCGGGCTCGTGCGGGTCCGCGTACTCGTCAGCGCGGCCGACTCGGCGGCGCTGTGGGACCTCCGATGCCTGGTCCGCGAGGACCTCGTCGAGTGGATCCGAGAGCAGGACGCCGCGGCGCTCCCGCAGCAGCGCGTCCTGGTCGGCTCGGAGCCGGCGGAGCGGACCGAGGCGGACGCGGACTCGGACGAGGGTCGCGGCGGGGCGACGGATGCCGCGTCCGAGTCGCGGCGGCAGGCCGGGGAGCCG
>NZ_SDPL01000617.1 GCF_004135055.1 Agromyces binzhouensis
GTCGGCACCCCGACCGGTCCGGTCGTCCGCGACGCCACGCGCCGGGGCATCCTCGCGATGGTGCCGCTGCAGGCGGCGCTCACGGCCCGCGCCGGTCGCCCGATCGACGCCGTCGTGCTCCTCGCGGTCGACGCGCTCGGCATCCTGCTCACGCGGCGCGGTGCGAGGGGACGTGAGATCACGTGACCGGGTCCACGACGCTCGTCCGGCCCGTGCTGGGCTACGGCACGAACGGGCTCGCCGACCATCCGCTCGGCGCCGCGCTCGATGTGGTGCAGCACAACGGGTACGGCGCGGTCGCGCTGACCCTGGGGCATCCGCACCTGGACCCGTTCGCCGACGGATGGCGCGATGACGCCCGACTCCTGCGCGACGACCTCGAGGCGCGCGGCCTCCGGGTCGTCCTCGAGACCGGCGGACGCTACGTGCTCGACCCCTTCCGCAAGCACCGCCCGAACCTGCTCGACGACGACGGCGAGGCCGAGCTGCGCGTGGCCTTCCTCGTCCGCGCGATCGAGATCGCCGAGGTCCTCGGCGCCGACTGCGTCTCGCTCTGGTCGGGCGTGCTGCCCGAGGGGGCCGACGCGGCGGGTGCGTGGCATCGCCTCGTCGATCGGATGTCCCGGCTCGTCGTCACGGCCCGGGCCCACGGCGTGCGGCTCGGCTTCGAGCCCGAGCCGGGGATGCTGGTCGAGACCGTCGCCGATGCGCTGCGGCTGCGCGGCGAGCTCGGCGATCCGCCGGAGTTCGGGATCACGGTCGACCTCGGCCACTGCGTGGTGGTCGAGCCGGGCGGCGTCGAGGGCGCGCTCCGCGCCGCGGGCGACCTCCTCGTGAACGTGCAGGTCGACGACATGCTGCCGCACGCGCACGAGCACCTCGAACTCGGAACGGGTGCGCTGGACCTCGACCTCGCGTTCCGCACGCTCGCCGAGCTCGAGTACGGCGGGATCGCCGCCGTCGAGCTGCCGCGCCACTCGCACGCGGCGCCGCGCCTGGTGCGGGAGAGCATCGCACGGCTGACCGAGGTCATGGAGAGGATCGGGTGAACCGCATGGAGGAGTCGATGGGATCGAGGGCCGGTGCGCCGGCGATCGTCGTCGCCGACGAGCTCGAGACGCGCTACCGGGCCGGCGACACCGATGAGCGGATCCTCGTGCTCGGCGCGCTCGACCGGATCGTCGCGGAGCAGCCCGCGCCCGACCTCGTGCGCGCCGTCGGCGTCGACCTGGTGCGCGACGCGCTCCGCGCCAACGACCCGCGACTCGTCGCGGCCGCGATGGGCCCGTTC
>NZ_SDPL01000618.1 GCF_004135055.1 Agromyces binzhouensis
CGAGCGGGGCGTCGTCGCGCGGCCCGAGCACCGCGCGCACCGCGCGTCGCACGTCGGCGATCGGCGGCGTCAGGCGGGGACGGCGCTCGGGGGGCATCACGTAACCTTATTCCGTCGTGAGCGGCGCCCATCGGGCGCGCGGCGACGCCGGTGCCGTCACGGCCCGCGAGACCTTCGAGACTCCACCATCCGAAACGAGGAGAACCACATGGGCGAGTACGCCGCCGTCATCGAGATCCCCAAGGGGAGCCGCAACAAGTACGAGGTCGACCACGAGACCGGCCGGGTCTTCCTCGACCGCGTGCTCTACACGAACTTCGTGTACCCGACCGACTACGGCTTCTTCGAGAACACGCTCGGCGACGACGGCGACCCGCTCGACGTGCTCGTGCTCACGCAGTACCCGCTGTTCCCCGGCGTCGGCGTGAAGGTGCGCCCGGTCGGCGTCTTCCACATGACCGACGACGGCGGCGGCGACGCCAAGGTCATCGCGGTGCCCGCGGGCGACCCGCGCTGGGACGACATCCAGGACGTCGAGGACGTGCCCGAGTACACCCGCAAGGAGATCGAGCACTTCTTCGAGCACTACAAGGACCTCGAGCCCGGCAAGTGGGTCAAGACCGAGGGCTGGGCGAACGCCGCCGACGCCGAGGGCCTGATCGCGAAGGCCATCGAGGCGTACCCGGGTCACTGAGCCCGAGCGGATGCCTCGGCATCCGCCTGCACGCGACGAGGGGGCGAGCCCGACGGCTCGCCCCCTCGTCGCGTCTCCGCCCGCCGCGCGTCGGAGTCAGCCGAGGTAGATGCCGCGCGCGGCCAGGAACGGGACCGGGTCGATGCGGCTCCAGCCGCTGTAGACCTCGAAGTGCAGGTGACAGCCGGTCGACGCACCCGTGGTGCCGCTCGACGCGATCACCTGCCCGGAGTTCACCCGCTGCCCGTAGCCGACGAACAGGCCGCCGGGGCGGATGTGGGCGTAGCCGGTCGAGATGCCGCCGCCGTGGTCGATCTTGATGAAGTTGCCGTAACTGCCCGACCAGCCGGCATAGACGACGGTGCCGGAATTCGCTGCGTAGATCGGCGCGGAGCATCCGGTCGCGAGGTCGGTGGCGTAGTGGAACGAGTTCGAGCAGTAGCCGCCGCTGCAGATCACCTGGCGCGGACCGTAGGTGCCGGAGATCCAGCCGTAGGCGGGCTTGGACCAGCCGGAGGACACCGTCTGGCCGCCGCCGCCGCCTCCGCCGCCTCCGCCGCCTCCGCCGCCACCGGCTGCCGCCGCCGCTGCGGCTG
>NZ_SDPL01000619.1 GCF_004135055.1 Agromyces binzhouensis
GAGCGCGGCGGCGGCCGGCGCCGCCGTCGGCGTGATGCCGAGGTGGAGCAGGCCCGCGGTCGCCGTGAGGTCCATCGCCACCGGCACCGCGAGCGCGGCGAGCAGGAGCACGTGGGTCCAGTCCGCCACGCGGGTGAGGCCTCGGGTCGCGACGACCGTGGCGACCGCGACGACCGCGAACGCGATCCAGGCGGGACCCGAGCCCGTTCCCGGCGGGAAGACGCCCACGAGGCCCACCGCATGGGCGAGGTGGGCGAGGACGATGACTCCCGCCGCGGCGGTGACCCCGATCGCGAGGCGGCGTCCGCCGTGGGCGCTGCGGATGTCCTCGGCGGCCCGGGCGGATCGTCTCGGGCGATCGAACTGGATCTCGTGCGTCGTGTCGGGGGAGGCCTCGACGGCGGGGGTGCGGCGGAACGGGTTCACGGCTTCGGCACCTCCAGCATGACCGTCGTCCCCGACCCCGGCGAGCTGAAGACCCGCGCGCGACCGCCGACGGCGTGCAGGCGGCCGACGACCGACTCGGCGAATCCGAGGCGTGCCGGATCGACGGAGGCCGGCTCGAATCCGGCGCCCTGGTCGGTCACCATCGCCCGGACCGTGTGCTCGTCGTCGGTCACCGTGACATCCGCGACGCTCACGCCGGCGTGCCTGCGGACGTTCTCGAGGCATTCGCCCAGCGCCCCGAGCAGTGCGTCGAGTGCGTCCTTCGGGAGCACGAGGTGGTTGGCGCCGTGCCAGTTGACGTCGAGCCCGAGGCGTGCGAAGCGCTGGCGGACGGATTCGAACGTGGCCCCGAGCCCGTCGTCGGAGGACTCCGGGGAGAAGATCGCGCTCGAGCCGTTGTCGAGCGGGGCGCCCAGCCGCAGCTGCTTCAGCAGCCGGGCGTCGTCGCCGGCCTGCTGGCGCAGCAGCCCGGTGCCGACTCCGACGCCGGAATGCGCGAGGAGGCTGAGCGTGGCGAGGACGGTGTCGTGCAGCACCCGGGCGTCCTGGCGCTGCTGGGCCTCGGACTCGCTCGCCAGGCGCTCGGCCTCGTGCGCGCGCCCGACCTCGTCGATCCGCTCCGCGGCGCGGTCGATGGCGCGGGCGAGCCAGATCCCGACGATCACGCAGGCGCTCCAGCCCGCGGCGGTGGCGATGACGACGAGACGCACGTCGGCGCCGGCCGCTGCGGACGCCCCGAGCGCCACGAGGATCGACGCGGCGCTCGCCACGATCACCGCGGGCCCCGCCGGACGCACCACGAGGGGGATCGCGAGGGAACCGGCGGAGAGCGCGGCGAC
>NZ_SDPL01000062.1 GCF_004135055.1 Agromyces binzhouensis
GTCCGCCTGCGACGCATCCGCGTCCTCGACCGGCGTGTCGCCGCCGACCGCGGCCTCGGCCGCGGCGGCCTCCTCGGCCGCGATGCGCTCGCGCGCCTCGGCCCGGTAGTTCACCCGGCGGATGCGTCGGACCATGTCGATCACGAGCAGCAGCACCGCGCCCATGATCAGGATGGTGGCGATGAACCCCACCACGCCGGGAGTGACGTCGTTGGGGTCGAACTCCTCCTCGGCGGCCGCGACGAGCGTGAGCGCCGACGCGAGCGCGGGGCTCATCGGCGGTCTCCGCGAATGGTGACGGCGGGCGCGACGAGCATCGGATTCCCTTCAGGGACGGCGGGTTAGGCTGGGAGCCAAGCCTAGACGATCCACCCGGGAAGGAGCCGCTCGGTGCCCCGACGCGAGTCCGCCGACGCGGCGGCCGAGGACGCCGCACTCGACGGCGTCCCCGCACCGGCGGGAACCCGATCCTCCGCCGACGCGAGCGGATCGACCGGTGCACCCGACCTCGCCCGCCGCTACGGCCGTACGCCCGCTCGCCGTCGCCGCGACCGGTCCATCCTCGTCGGCGGCGCGATCGCGTTCGCGGCGGTCCTCGTCTCGTGGGTCGTCTGGGCGGGGCTCGACGGCAACACGCCACTCGTGCAGGCCACCGATCTCGGTCACGAACTCCTCGACACGCGTGCGGTCGAGGTGACCTGGCGCCTGTCGGTTCCGTCCGGGAACGCCACCGCGTGCGTCGTCCAGGCGTTCAACGAGGACTTCACCGTCGTCGGATGGAAGGTGGTCGAGATCCCGGCGTCCGACCGGCCGTTGCGCACCTTCACCGAGACCGTTCGGACGGCGCAGGAGGCCAACACCGGTTTGATCTCCACCTGCTGGCTTCGGTAGAATGGGTGATTCGCCCCGGCAGACGCTGGGGCGACATGTCTATCCACGGGAGTGTGCACCATGGCGCAGGACGCCACCGTCACCTGGCTCACCCAGGAGGCCTTCGACCGCCTGAACGCCGAGCTCGAGCACCTCTCCACGACCGGCCGGGACGAGATCGCCAAGCGCATCGAGGCCGCGCGTGAGGAGGGCGACCTCAAGGAGAACGGCGGCTACCACGCCGCGAAGGACGAGCAGGGCAAGCAGGAGGCCCGCATCCGCCAGCTCACCGAGCTGCTCCGCCACGCCGAGGTCGGCGAGGCGCCGACCTCGAGCGGCGTCGTCGAGTCCGGCACCGTCATCACCGCGGTCGTCGCGGGCGACGAGGAGCGGTTCCTCATCGGCAGCCGCGAGATCGCGGGCGACTCAGAGCTCGACGTCTTCAGCGAGCAGTCGCCCCTCGGCGCGGCGATCCTCGGCCTGAAGGTCGGCGATTCCACCTCGTACACCACGCCGAACGGCCGCGAGATCGCCGTCGAGATCACCGGCGTCGACACCTGGTCCGGGCAGTGACGCGCTGACCCGGCGAATCGCGAACGGCCCCTCCGATCGGAGGGGCCGTTCCGCGTTCCGGGATCAGCCGCCGGTCACTCGGCGATGATCTCCGGCTCGTATCCGGCGCGACGCAGGATCGCGACGACCTCCTCGCGATGCACCGGCCCCCGCGTCTCGACGGAGAGCTGCAGCGCGACCTCGGAGATCTGCATGCCGGCGCCGTGGCGCGTGTGCAGCACCTCGACGACGTTCGCGTTCGCCGCGGCGAGCAGCTCGGAGATGCGCGCGAGCTGGCCCGGGCGGTCGGGCAGCCCGATCCGCAGCGTCAGGTAGCGGTCGGATGCCGCGAGGCCGTGTGCGATCACGCGCTGCATGAGCAGCGGGTCGATGTTCCCTCCCGAGAGCACGACCACGAGTGGGCCGTCGGAGCGCACCCTCCCGGTCATGAGTGCGGCCACCCCGACCGCCCCGGCCGGCTCGACGACGAGCTTCGCCCGCTCGAGCAGCACGAGCAGCGCCCGGGCGATGTCGTCCTCGCTGACCGTGACGACCTCGTCGATCGCGTCGCGGATGATCTCGAAGTTCAGCTCGCCGGGCCGGTACACCGCGATGCCGTCGGCGATCGTCGGCACGACCGGGACGGCGGTCGGCTCGCCCGATGCCAGCGACGGCACGTAGGGCGAGGCGTTCTGGGCCTGGACGCCGATCACGCGCACCGTCCGGCCGAGCGCCGCGGCCTTCTGCTTGGCCGCGCTCGCGATGCCGGAGGCGAGCCCGCCGCCGCCGATCGGCACGACGATGGTCGTCGCGTCCGGAGCCTGCTCGAGGATCTCGAGGCCGAGCGTGCCCTGTCCGGCGATGACGTCCGCGTGGTCGTAGGGCGGGATCACGGTCGCGCCGGTCTCGGTCGCGAACCGGGCGGCCGCCTCGAGCGTCTCGCCGATCGAGTCGCCGCGGAGCACGACGTCGGCGCCGTACGCCCTGGTCGCCTCGAGCTTCGGCAGCGCGACGCCGACGGGCATGAAGATGGTCGCCCGGATGCCGAGTTCTCTCGCCGCGTAGGCGACGCCCTGCGCGTGGTTTCCGGCGGACGCCGCCACGACGCCCCTCGCGCGTTCGTCGGCGGTGAGCGCCGAGAGCCGGTTGAAGGCGCCGCGGAGCTTGTAGGACCCCGTACGCTGCAGGTTCTCGCACTTGAGGTGCACCGGCACCCCCGCGATCGCGCCGAGGTAGCGCGAGGTCTCCATCGGCGTGCGGCGGGCGATGGCGGCGACCGTGCGCTGGGCGTGCTCGAAGTCGGCGAGGGTCGGGCCGGGGAGCGCTACTCCGGCGGTTCCGCTCGCCTCGGCGGAGGTGGTGTCGAGGGCGTGGTTCATGTCACCGTCCGTATCCGGGTCGCTGGGGTACCGTGCGCCACAGCGGAGATCGGATCTCGGCGGGCGGGGGCGGTTCGGCCTGCCTCCAGGCGCCGCCCGAGATGTACATGATCATGACGTTGGCCACGGCGGCCACGGGCACCGCGAAGAGCGCGCCCGGGATGCCCGCGAGGAGCGACCCGGTGGCGACCGCGACGACTACGCCGAGCGGGTGCACCTTGACGGCGGTGCCCATGATCAGCGGCTGCAGCACGTGACCCTCGACCTGCTGCACCAGCAACACGACGCCGAGCATCGCGAGCGCGATGCCCCAGCCGTTGTAGACGAGTGCCACGAACACGGCCAGCGCACCCGTCACGACCGCACCGACGATCGGGATGAACGAGCCGAGGAAGACGAGCACGGCGATCGGGATCGCGAGGGGAACGCCGAGCAGGAGCGCGCCGAGGCCGATGCCGACCGCGTCGATGGCCGCGACGAAGATCTGGACGCGGACGAAGTTCTCGAGCGTCGACCAGCCCGATCGACCGGCCCCGTCGATCGCGGCGCGCGCGCGGCGGGGGAAGATCCCGACGATCCAGTCCCAGATGCCGCGGCCGTCGATCAGGATGAAGAGCGTGGCGAAGAGGGCCAGCAGGAGCCCGGCGAGGAAGTGCCCGATCGACGAGCTCACCGACAGCGCTCCCGACACGAGCACCCCGCTCTGCTGCTGCGCGGCCTCGACCACCTGCTGCACCACCTGGTCGAACTGCTGGGAGGTCACGTGCAGCGGCCCCTCCAGGAGCCACGCCCGGAAGTCCTCCCACGCCACGACGCTCTGCTCGGCGAGGTCGGCGGAGCCGCGCACGATCTGGGAGATGCCGAGCGTCAGCAGACCTCCGACGAATGCGAGCGTCGCGACCATCGCGGCGGCGACCGCGAGCCCCTTGGGCCACCGGTGCCGTTGGAGGAACTCCGAGAACGGCACGAGGAGGGCCGAGATGA
Organism: Agromyces binzhouensis; assembly: GCF_004135055.1. Classification (GTDB taxonomy): domain Bacteria; phylum Actinomycetota; class Actinomycetes; order Actinomycetales; family Microbacteriaceae; genus Agromyces; species Agromyces binzhouensis. The sequence continues at coordinate 3,786 of NZ_SDPL01000062.1, forward strand.
GCATGGCGACGAGGACCGGGATGATCACGAGTCGCAGCTGGATGACCAGGAAGATGACGACGGCGAGCACCCCGCCGACGAGCAGCAGCCGCCACGACCACGCGGCGGCGACGCGCATGGGATAGGGCACGGATGCCGCCGCGTCGCGCACGGGCTCGGCATCGGGCCGCTCGGCGCCTCGGGACGCCCGCTCGGACGTGGAGGATCGGCGCACGCGCATCCGCCGCGCACGCGAGGTCCCCTTCGCCTCGGTCACCGTCACAGTCTAGGCGCGGGTGCATGCGCGGACGGCCATGTGTCGGCGGTCATCGCTATGGTCGAGACACCATGGTCGACCAGGTCTCTCCCGCGCTCGCACGTCGCATCGCACTCGCTGCCCAGGGCTTCGGTCGCGCCGCTCCCGAATCGCCCGGCACGCGACAGCTCGCGGGCGTCGTCGACCGGCTGGGGCTCCTGCAGATCGACTCGGTGAACGTGTTCGAGCGCAGCCACTACCTCCCGGCGTTCAGTCGTCTCGGCGCGTACGACCGCGACCTGCTCGACCGCATGTCGTGGGGGCGCAAGGGGCGCATGGTCGAGTACTGGGCGCACCAGGCGGCCTTCATCCCGCGCGACCTCTGGCCGTTGTTCGAGTTCCGGCGTGCCGAGTACCGCCGGGAGGGCGCGTCCGCCTGGGGCGGGTGGCTGACCGAGAACCGCGACCTGGCGACGTGGCTGCTGGCCGAGCTCGCCGAGAACGGGCCGATGCCCGCGAGCGCGATCGAGCACGATGCGAACGAGCGTCGAGGCCCGTGGTGGGGCTGGTCCGACGCGAAGCGCGCGCTCGAGTGGATGTTCCGGACCGGCGAGGTCGTCTGCGTCGAGCGCCGGCGATTCGAGCGCGTCTACGCGCTGCCCGAGCAGGCCCTCGAACCGCACCTGCTCGAACACGGGCCACCCGAGCCCGACGCGATCCGCGTCCTCGTCGAGCGGGCCGCGTTCGCGCTGGGCATCGCGACCGTCGCCGACCTCGCCGACTACTGGCGGATGCTCCAGACGCAGGTCCGGCCCGCGATCGCCGACCTCGTCGACGCAGGGGTTCTGGTGCCGGTGGAGGTGCCGGGCTGGGGCAACGGCGGCCGGGCGGCGACCGCCTGGGTGCACCGCGACGCCCGACGACCCCGACGCATCGAGGCCGTCGCGCTGCTCTCGCCGTTCGACCCCGTCGTCTGGTTCCGCCCGCGCACCGAGCGCCTCTTCGACTTCCACTACCGCATCGAGATCTACACCCCGGAGCCCCAGCGCAAGTTCGGCTACTACTCGCTGCCCGTGCTCCTCGACGACCGCGTGGTCGGCAGGGTCGACCTCAAGAGCGATCGCAAGGCGGGCGTGCTGCGCGTCCAGTCCGCCTGGGCCGAGGCCGGCGCCCCCGGAGACACCGCAGAGCGGCTCGTACCGGTCCTCCGCGCAGCGGCGGCGTGGCAGGGCCTCGACGACGTGACGGTGACCGGTCGCGGCGACCTCTCGCCTGCCATCCGCTCGGCCCTCGGCGACTCCGCGCGGACGAGCACCGTACCGACGAGCACCGTACCGACGAGCGCCGTCCCGTGACGCCGAGCACCCCGGCCGCAACGGAGGCGGTCTAGAAGCTCCGGCCCATCTCGTGCAGTCGCTTCACCCGATCGGGGATCGGCGGGTGCGTCGCGAACAGGCGGTCGATCACGCCGGGCTTCAGCGGGTCGGCGATCCAGAGGTGCGCCATCGACGAGTTCTGGCGCCGCATCGGGCGGCCGTACTGCTCGAGCTTGAGCAGGGCGCGTGCGAGCGCGTCGGGATGACGGGTGGTCATCGCGCCCGTGGCATCCGCCAGGTACTCGCGCTGCCGCGAGATCGCGAGCTGCACGAGGCTCGCGACGAGCGGCGCGATGAGCATCGCCACCAGGCCGAAGATCATGACGACCGGATTGCCGTTGCTGTTCCGCCCGAAGAAGGCCATGCGAACGAACATGTCGGAGATGAAGCCGACGGCGACGACGAGGCCGAACACGATCATGGAGAGCCGGATGTCGTAGTTGCGGACGTGCCCGAGCTCGTGCGCCATGACGCCCTCCAGCTCGGAGTCGTCCATGATCTCGAGCAGCCCCGTGGTCGCCGCGACGATCGCGTGCTCGGGGTCGCGTCCGGTGGCGAACGCGTTCGGTGCAGGGTCCGAGATGACGAAGACGCGAGGCATCTGCGTACCGGTCGTGATCGAGAGGTTCTCGACCGTGCGCCAGAGCCGCGGATGCTCCGACACGCTGTGGATCTCGACCGCGCCCGACATGGCGAGGGCCTGCCGGTCGGCAGTGAAGTACTGGAAGAGCGCGTACGCCGTCGCGATGACGAGCGTGATCACGACGATGGTCAGGTCCTGGTAGATCACCGCGGCGAGGTAGCCGAGCCCGCCGACGATGGCGAGGAAGAGCAGGATCGTGAAGACGGAGTTGCGCTTGTTCCGGGCGATCGCTCGGTACATCGGCGGCTAGAACTGCACGCGCGGAGGTTCGGCGATGGCCGCCGCCTCCGTCACCTCGAAGAACTCCCGCTCGTGGAAGCCGAGGCTGCGCACGAACAGCGTGTTCGGGAAGACCTTGATCTTCGTGTTGAGCTCGCGGACGCCGCCGTTGTAGAACCGGCGCGACGCCTGGATCTTGTCCTCGGTGTCGACGAGCTCGGACTGCAGCTGCAGGAAGTTCTGGCTGGCCTGGAGCTGCGGGTACGCCTCGGCGACCGCGAAGATCGACTTCAGCGCCTGCTGCATGTGGTTCTCGGCAGCGGATGCCTCGGCCGGGCCACCGGCGGAGAGCGTCTCGGCACGTGCCTTGGTGACGTTCTCGAAGACGGCCTTCTCATGGGCCGCGTAGCCCTTGACCGCCTCGATGAGGTTCGGGATCAGGTCGGCGCGACGCTTCAGCTGCACCGTGATGTCGCTCCACGCCTCGTCGACGCGGACGTTCAGCGTCACGAGGGAGTTGTAGGTCGCCCACAGGTAGATGCCGATCACCAGGACGAGGACGACGACGATGATGAGCGGGATCAGCCATTCCATGGCGGGGACTCCTGAGGCTTCGGCGACGAATTCACTGGACGATCAATCCTAGCGATCGGCCCCGCGAGGCGCCTCAACTCCCATGAGACTCGAAGCGAGCGGAGGCGTCCCTCCGGGGCGTAGGCTCGGCCACGTGGACGAGTCCTCCACCCCGCACGCACGACACCGCGCACCGACGGCGGCCGTGGCCGCGACCACACCCCGCGGGACGCCCGAGGGCGACGGCGCGGACTCCGTCATCGTCGTCCGCGACCTGCACGTGCGCCGCGCGAGGACGCCCGTGCTCCACGGGCTCTCGCTCACGGTGCAGCGCGGGCGGATCGTCGGCCTCCTCGGCCCGAGCGGCAGCGGCAAGACGACGCTCATGCGCTCGATCGTCGGCGTGCAGGTCGTGCAGTCGGGCACGGTCGAGGTGCTCGGACTCCCCGCCGGCTCGCGCGAGCTCCGCCGCCGCGTCGCGTACGTGACCCAGCAGCCGAGCGTGTACGACGACCTCACCGTGCGGCAGAACCTCGCCTACTTCGCCCGCGTGCTCGGCGTCCGGAGGACGAAGGTCGACGAGGCGATCGCGAGGACGCATCTCGGCGACGTCGAGCGACGCCTCGCCGGCTCGCTCTCGGGCGGGCAGCGGAGCCGTGTCTCGCTCGCCGCCGCACTCCTCGGCGACGCCGAACTGCTCGTCCTCGACGAGCCCACGGTCGGGCTCGACCCGGTGCTGCGCGTCGAGCTGTGGGAGCTCTTCCACCAGTTGGCGGGCGAGGGCGCGACCCTCATCGTCTCGAGCCACGTGATGGACGAGGCCAAGCGCTGCGACCAGCTCCTGCTGATGCGGAACGGCGAGCTGCTCGCCGACGCGTCGGTCGCGAGCGTGCTCGCCGCGACCGGAACCGACGACATGGAGACCGCGTTCCTCACGCTCATCGAGCGCGCGACCACGCCGATGACCGACGAGGAGACGTCGCGATGACGCCCGCGCGCACGCTCGCGACCGCCGGTCGGGTGCTCAGCCAGATCCGGCACGATCCGCGCACCATCGGGCTGCTGCTCGTCGTGCCGAGCCTGCTCATCGGCCTCGTCGCCTGGATCTTCACCGACACCGACGTGTTCGCCACGATCGGTCCGGCGATGATCGCGCTGTTCCCCTTCATCGTGATGTTCCTCGTGACGAGCATCGCGACGCTCCGCGAGCGGCGCTCGGGGACCCTGGAGCGGCTCTTCTCGATGCCGCTCGGCAAGGGCGACTTCATCCTGGGCTACGCGCTGGCGTTCGGACTCCTGGCGATCTTCCAGACGGCGATCGCGGTGTCGTGGGCCGTCTGGGTGTGCGGCCTCGAGATCGAGGGATCGATCTGGCTCCTGTTCGCCGTGGCGGTCTCCGATGCCCTCCTCGGCACCGCGCTCGGCCTCCTCGCCAGCGCGTTCGCGCGCACCGAGTTCCAGGTGGTGCAGTTCATGCCCGTGCTGGTGTTCCCGCAGATCCTGCTGGGCGGGATCTTCCTGCCGCGCGACCAGCTTCCCGAGGTGCTCCAGGCGATCGGCGACGCGCTCCCGCTGAGCTTCGCGATCGACGCGCTGACGGCCGTCGCCGACGGCTCGGAGGACGCGGCGTGGATCTGGGGGAAGGTGCTGGTGATCGGGGCCTGGATCGTCGGGTCGATCGTGCTCGGGTCGATCACGCTGCGCCGTCGAACGCCCTGACCTCCGACCGGCCGCCGGCCCCTTCGGCGCCGCCCAGCACGCGGTCGAGGTACGGGTTGGCGAATCGCCGCTCCGGATCCAGTTCGGCGCGCACCGCGAGGAAGTCGTCGAAGCGGGGATACAGCAGCCGGAGGGACTCGGCGGTCTGCGTGTGCATCTTGCCCCAGTGCGGCCGCCCGCCGAGCGAGCGCATGATGTCCTCGACCCCTGCGAAGTACGCGGCGGGGTCCTCGCGGAAGTAGCGGTGGACGGCGATGTACCCGGTCTCCCGCCGATATGCGGTCGACAGCCAGTTCTCGTCGGGAGCGGCGGCCCGGACCTCGATCGGGAAGCTGATGCGCCATCCGCGGGTCGCGATGAGGGAGCGGATGGCGCGGAACGCCTCGGGAACCGCGTCGAGCGGGATCGCGTACTCCATCTCGCGGAACCGAACCGACCGGTTCGTCGTGAAGACCTTCGGCGAGAGGTCGCTGAAGTCCCGGTTGCCGGTGAATCGCTCGACGAGGCGCGCGAGCGGCGGCGTGGCACCGGGGGCGACTCGGCCGAGCGCGCACATCGCCCGGTAGACGCCGTTCGCGAGGACCTCGTCGGAGAGCCAGCGCTCGGCGCGACCGAGCGGGGACCGACGGGCATCGCCGGGCAGCCGCGTGTTGGCCTTCGTGAGGGCCGTCGCCGTGTGCGGGAACCAGTAGAACTCGAAGTGGTCATGGGCGCGGACGCGCGGCATCCACTCGTCGAGGACCTGGTCGACCGGCTCGGTCCGCTCGACGGCGTGCAGCACGAACCGCGGCACGAGCTGGAGCGTGAGCTCGGTGAGCACGCCGAGGGCGCCGAGGCCGAGCCGCACCGCGGGGAGCAGTTCGGCCCGCTCGGCCTCGCCGATCGTGAGGAGCTCGCCCGTGCCGGTCACGATCCGAGCGCCGACGACCTGCGTCGCGAGACCGCCGAAGCGGATCCCCGTCCCGTGCGTCCCGGTCGAGGTCGCGCCCGAGATGGTCTGCCGGTCGATGTCGCCCATGTTCGCCATCGCGAGCCCGTAGGGCTCGAGCAGGTGCGGCAGGCGATGCAGCGGGGTGCCGGCGCCGAGCGTGACGCGGCCGGAGGCGGCATCCGCGGCGAGCACGCCCGACAGGTCGGTGAGGTCGAGCTGGATGTCCGGCGCGGCCGCGATCGCGGTGAAGCTGTGGCCGGACCCGACGGGCTTGATGCGCCGACCCTCCGCGGCGAGCACCGCGCGCTGCACCGCACCCTCGTCTGCTGGACGCTCGATCCGATTCGGGCGCACCGCCGCGGTGCGCCCCCAGTTGCGCCAGACCGCTCCGCTCGCCGTCACAGGAACGCCTCCCCCTCTCCACGATACGTCGGCACCGTGCCGACGAACTCGTCGCCGTCGACCACTGCGAACTCGTTCAGGTGCTCGGCGAGCTCCCCGGACTTGGTGTGCCGGAACCACACCCGGTCGCCCGGTCGCAGGCGCCCGGCGCCGTCGCCGGTCAGCGGGGTCTGCACCTCCCCCGCACCCTCGCGCGGCAGCATCCGGAGCCCCTCCGGCCAGACGATGCGGGGCAACCTGTCGGCCGCGGGAGGGCCGGACGCGACCCATCCGCCGCCGAGGACGGTCGCGTGCCGCGGGCTCGGGGAACGCACGACGTCGAGCGCGAACGCCGCGGCCGGCGCGGGCGTGAAGTGGGCGTAGCCGTCGAAGAGGTGCCCGGCGAGGATGCCGGATCCCGCGCCGAGCTCGGTGATCGACGGGTCCGCGGCGGTCGCCTCGAGCGATCCGGTGCCGCCGCCGTTCACGAACTCGAGTTCGGCATGGCGCCGCACCGAGGCGACCGCGCGGGCGCGCCGCTCGACGAGTTCGGGCAGCGACCGGGACTGCATCCAGCGGTTCACCAGCCCGTCGACGGGGCGGCCTCGAGGTGCGTTCGCGACGCCCGCGATCTGCGCCTCGTACGCCATCAGCCCGACGACGCGGAAGCCGGGACGCGCGGCGACGTACGCGGCGAGCGCGCCGGCGTCCTCGGGCTCGTGCACCGGCGAGCGGCGCACGCCGAGGTGGCCGAGCAGGGGCGCGTGCCAGGATGCGTCGAGTTCGAGGCACACCCTCAGGGTCTCGCGCTGCGCCGGCGACAGGACCGCGTCCACGAGGTCGAGCTGGGCGGGCGAGTCGACCATCAGGGTGATGCGGCGCGCGAGGTCGGCGTCGGTCGCGAGCCGGCGGATGCCCGCGACCTCGGCGGTCGGGTAGCCGACGACGAGGTCGTCGAGCTGCGGCATCCGCTCGGCCAGCCGGATCGCCTCGCCGAGCGTGTACGCGAGGACGCCCCGATAGCCGGGCAGCGCGAGGAGCGCCTCGACGACCGCACGGACCCGGATCGACTTGGTGGCGATGCGGATGGGCGCGCCGGCGGCGCGGCGCAGCATCTCCTGCGCGTTCCAGCGCAGGGCGCCGAGGTGCAGGGCGCCGACCGGCGCGTCGAGGTGCCGCGTCGCCTCGGTGAGCGCCGGCCAGTGGG
>NZ_SDPL01000620.1 GCF_004135055.1 Agromyces binzhouensis
GCCGCCGACGCCCGGGCCCGCGCGGCCGAGACGAGCGCCCGCGAGTCCGACGCCTGGGCGGCGCAGATGGAGTCCGGACTGCGCGTCGCGGTCGCGAAGCTCGAGGCGGCCCGCATCGAGACCCGCGACGTCCAACGCGCCGCCGGCACTCCCGACGACTTCTTCTAGACCGGCTGGAGCCCGGAAACGGCGAAGGCGCATCCGCCAGGATGCGCCTTCGCCACGTCTCGGTCGGTTCCCGTTCGCGTCCCGCGCCTCAGAGATCGGCGAGCAGCGAGATCGGACGCTCGATGCAGCCCGCGACGAACGTGAGGAACGCGGCCGCCTCGGCGCCGTCGCACACCCGGTGGTCGAACGAGATCGTGAGCTCGGTCACCGTTCGCACGGCGATCGCGCCGTCGACCACCCACGGACGCTCGACCAGTCGTCCGATGCCGAGCATCGCGGCCTCGGGGTGGTTGATGATCGCGGCGGAGCCGTCGACGCCGAGCGTTCCGTAGTTGTTGAGCGTGAACGTGCCACCGGTGAGCGCGTCGGGCGGGAAGGCGCCCGTCGTCGCCTGGTCCGTGCGCGCCTGGATCGCGTCGCGCAGGTCGCGGAGCGACATCCGCTCGACGCCGTGCACGACGGGCACGAGGAGGCCCCGCGGGGTCTGCGCGGCGAGCCCGAGGTTGATCCCGGAGTGCAGGACGAGCTCGTTCCGATCGGCGTCGAAGCTGGCGTTCAACGACGGATGCCGCCGGAGCCCGGCGATCACGAACCGGGCGACGAGCGCGGTGATCCCGAACTTCTCGCCCGTCGCCGCGTTCAGCTGGCGCCGCGCGGCGAGGAGCTCGGTCGCGTCGACGTCCATCCAGACCGTGGCCTCGGGGATCTCGCGCCGAGAGCGGGTGAAGTGCGCGGCGGCGGCCCGCTGCATGCGGTCGAGCGGAACGCGCTGCTCGCCCGCGCGGGGCGCGGACGGCGTCGCGACGGCGTCGGGCAGGGACGGCATCGCGGTCGGCGTTCCGCGACCGGCTCGCGCCTCGTCGAGCTCGGTGATGAACGCCTCCACGTCCGCCCGCACCACGAGGCCGTCCGGTCCGGTGCCGAGCAGCTCGCTGGCGTCGAAGCCGTGCTCGCGGGCGAGCCGACGGACGATGGGGGAGATGACGGGGGAGTGTCGGCCGTGCTCGAGCGTGTGCGCGGCGTGCGCCTCGGCGAGGGCGGCCTCGGCGATATCCTCCGGCGCGCCGGCGGACGGGGAGCCGGCCGCGCCGGCGGAGCCAGCGTCGGGCGCGGCG
>NZ_SDPL01000621.1 GCF_004135055.1 Agromyces binzhouensis
GAGCGCCGGCGGGCGCTCGGGTGCGTGCGCGGGATCGGCCGGCGTCGGCGACATCGCAGGACGCCGGTTCGCGGCGGATGGTCCGGCGGGTCGGCCCGCGAGTGTCCGGCACTCGCCGAGGTGTCGCCGGAGCACCGGCGGCACGACCCGATGCCCGAGGACGACCTCGTGCATCACCGAACCGGAATCGAACGCGCCGAGCAGGCGACCCGCGCCCGACGCTCCGAGCACGCGCGCGCACGCGGCGAAATCGAGCCGCGGCAGCTCGCTCGTCCGCTCGAGCGCACGGCGGAGGTCTCGCGGCAACGCCTCCAGCGCCGTCTCGAGGCACCCGGCGGCGAAGTCCGACGCCAGGTCGGATTCGACCATCGACTCGACCGCGTCCGGGTCGACCCGTCGCGCGCGCCGAGCGAGCAGTTCGACGAGGACCGGCCATCCCGCGGTCTCCTGCGCCACGCGCGACGCGCAGCGGAGACCGAGCGGGCTTCCCGCGACCTCGGCGAACAGGCTCGAGATCTCGTCGATGCGCAGGCCGAGTTCGGGTGCGGTGATCGTCGTGGACCGTTCGGCGGCCGCGTGGACGACCGACGAGGGCAACGGGAGTCGGGAGGCGAGCACGAGCCGGGGCATCCGCCACGCACTGCCGGCCATGCGTTCGAGGGTGCGCTCGGCGGGCGTGCCGGCCACGCACCCGATGTCGTCGACGGCGACGGTCTCCGCGCCGTCGGCGGCGGCATCCTCGATCGCCGACTGCAGCCGGTCGGGGTCTCGATGCGCCGTGGCGGCGGACACGACGGAGGTCCTGCCGAGCGTCGGTTCGAGGCGGCTGATCAACGTCGACTTGCCTGCGCCGGCGGGTGCGACGATGAACACGAGCCGCGCCTGCAGTCGCGGGACCAACCGACCCGGGATCGTCCCCCCGGGCGGCCGTGCTTCGCGTCCCCAGATCGCCATGGTGCACTGCCGGTTCCCTCGCCATGCTCCCGCACCCGATGCCGGTCGCGCAATGACCGCATGGTCGATGTTCCGGTACCTGCCTACCGGGGCGCCCGATCGGTCGCATCCGGGCCGTCCCTGAGGTGCGGCCCGAGGCCGGGGGATGGCGCTCCTGCCGCGGCTCCGGGCGATAGCATTCAGGCCTGACCCGCCCTGCCTTCCCCGACCCGAACCGGAGCAGCTTCGCCATGAGCGCCCAGACGCCCCCGCCCGTCCCGCCCGCACCGCCGGTCCCGCCCGCTGCGGTGCCGGACGCCGCGACGCTTCCGTACGGGACCGCGCCG
>NZ_SDPL01000622.1 GCF_004135055.1 Agromyces binzhouensis
GGCGGGCGCCCCGGATGCCGCGGGCACGCGCGCCACGCGGACGACCACCTCCGTGCCCTCGGGCGTGTGCACGCGGGCGTTCGCGAGGAGGTTCGCCACGACCTGGTGCAGGCGGCCGGCGTCGCCGGTCACGGTCACCTCGTCGTCGGGGACCTCGACGCGCCACTCGTGGTCGGGCGCCGCCACCTGGGCGTCGCCGACCGCGTCGATCACGAGCCGGGTGAGGTCGACCTGCTCCCGCCTGAGCTCGCGCCCCTCGTCGAGCCGGGCGAGCAGGAGGAGGTCCTCGACGAGTTCCGTCATCCGCAGCGACTCGGACTCGATGCGGCCGAGCGCGTGCACCACGTCGGGCGGCAGTTCGCCGCCGTGCAGGCGCGTGAGCTCGGAGTAGCCGCGGATCGAGGCGAGCGGCGTGCGGAGCTCGTGGCTCGCGTCCGCGACGAACCGGCGCACCTTGCGCTCGGACTGCTCGCGAGCCGACAGCGATGCGGCCACGTGGCCGAGCATGCGGTTGAAGGATGTCGCGAGCCGCCCGACCTCGGTCCGCTCGTCGTCGACGGGGACCTCGTCGGGCAGTTCGACGTCGCCGCGCGCGAGCGGCAGCTCGGAGACGAGCGTGGCGGTCTGGGTGACGCGGTCGAGCGGCACGAGCGCGCGCCGCACGATCACCGCGCCGAGCACGAGGGCGGCGGCGAGGCCGGCGATCGCGACCACGCCCACGGTGACCGCGAGCTGCGCCGTCGTCGCGTTCACCTCGGCGAGCGGGAAGGCGACGACGAACGAGAACCCGCCGTCGGTGGGTGCGGCGATCGCGCGGTACTCCCCGAGTTCGTCGAGCTCGACCGTCACGGGCGTCCGGTCGGTCGGGACCGAGGCGAGGACCGGTGCGATCGCCTCGGGCGGATCGACGAAGTCGCCCTCCTCGTCGATCGCGCCGAACGTCACGACCGCGCGATCGGTGACGAGAGCGGCGATCGCGCCGACGGGCTGGCCGGGGATGCGGAGCAGCGCCTCGGCGCCCTCGGGCGGGAGCGGCAGCCGGTCCTCGCGCTCCTCGCGCTCCTCGCCGAGCGTCCGCGCCGCGCGGTCCGTGGCCTGGACGAGCTGCGCGTCCATGCGCGCCATGAGCTGGTCGTGCAGCGACGCGACGCTCACGAGGCCGACGATCGCGCTGACCAGCACGACGAGCCCGGCGATGACGACGAGCAGCCGGCGCCGCAGCGTCTGCGGCGCCCGTCGACGGCGCACGGCGGATCCGTCGCCGGTGCCG
>NZ_SDPL01000623.1 GCF_004135055.1 Agromyces binzhouensis
ATCTCAGTCGGCCGCGACCGCGCCGGCCGCCGCTCCGAACGGCGGGATCACCCAGCGCAGCACCGCGGGCGCCGTCTCCATCGTCGGGGCGAGGACCGCGATCAGCCCGGCCGAGGCGAAGCCCGCCGCCGCCCAGACGAGTTGCCGTCCGCGGAACCGCTCGACCGTCGCACCCGCCCCGGCCTGCCGGAGCCGGCGCGCGACCGTGTCGTTGCCGCCGAGGATCGACGACAGGATGCCACGTGCTCGCCGAGCGGTGGGCAGCACGAGCATCCCGATGACCGAGCCCGGGTCGGATTGCGGCCTGGCGCGCATGGCACGCGCCTCGACGGAGACATCGGTGATGTACGGCGCGACGCGGTCGACCAGTAGTGCCCGGCCGATGCGAGGAACGGATGCCGCGATGAGCCACAGGCCGAGCCCGAGCATCGCACCGAGCGCGACCGCGACGATCGGCGTCGCGGTCAGCTGGACCATCGACGCTCCTCGGGAAGTCGGCCGAGGCCGAGCATCAGCCGATACGCGACGATCGTGACGGCGACACCGCAGAGGATGAGCACGGTGCCCGCCGGCGAGTCGTACGAGGCGAGCGTCTCGGGCCTGGTCGCGAGCACGCACAGGAGCAGCCACGGTGCGGCGACGCCGAGGCGCGCGGCGTTGCGGATCCACCCCTGGCGGGCGACGACCTCGGCCCGCAGCGCGGCATCCTCGCGGAGATAGCTCGCGAGCCCGCGGAGTACCGCGGTCAGGTCGGTTCCACCGACCTCGCGCGCCATCCGCAGTGTCTCGAGGATGCGATCCGCGACAGGGTCGGCGAGACGCGCCTTCAGCGTGTCGACGGCCCAGCCGAAGTCGCCGGTGCGGCGGAAGTCGCGGTCGAAGCCCGCGAATGCGCTTCGCGTCGCCGCGGGGCCGAGGTCGGCGAGCGCGGCGATAGCGTCGGGGAGGTTCATTCCCGCACGCACGCTCGAGACGACGTGGTCGACGACATCGGGCCAGATCGCCCGGTTCACGGCGCGACGGTGGTTGGCGCGTGACCTGATGACGATCGGGATGGCTCCGGCGCCGAGCAGTGCCGCGATGAGTGCGAGCAACGGCACGCCGAACACGGCCTGCGCGATCGCCGCGGCGAGCACCGCGAGCACGACACCGACGATGACGACGATCGCGATCGGCACCCCTGGTAGGCCGGCGAGCGCCAGCTCGTCGCGGACGGCGGCGAGCGCGCCGCGCCCCGCGCCGACATCGACCGGCGTGCCGAGCG
>NZ_SDPL01000624.1 GCF_004135055.1 Agromyces binzhouensis
TCGTCGGCGGAATCGGCGTCGGCCCCGTCCATGCCGAGGGGCGCGAGCAGTCGATCGCGCACGAGCGTCGCGTAGTCGGTGCCCGCGGCGGCGGCGAGCGCGTGCCCCAGCAGCGCCGCGCCGAGGGAGCTGTAGACCGCGCGACCGGTGGGTTCCGCCGACTCGCGGGCGGCGAGCGCGAGGAGCTCGTCGACCGTGAGGGGTGGGAGCGACCTGCCCGTCGCGACCGTCTCGCTGATCGCGATCAGGAGGTCCTCGTCGCTCGTGATCGTCGGCAGCCCGGACCGGTGCGTCGCGAGTTCCTCGAGCGTGCGTTCGGCCACCGGCGCGTCGCCGAGCGGCAGGTACCGGCCGACCGGGTCGTCGAGCGCCACCTCGCCGCGGTCGACCGCGATCGGCAGGAGCAGCCCGGTGAGCAGCTTCGCGATCGAGCCGACCTCGAACACGGTCTCCTCGTCGGCGGCCACGTACCCCGTGTGCAGGCCGTCCTCCTCCACGATCGCGGCGGCGGCGCGATCGTGATCGCCGCCGAAGTGCTCCTCGAGCCGGCGGATCAGGCCCGGATCGAGCTCCGCCTCGTAGAACTCGATGCAGCCCGCGAGCGCGAGGGTGACCATGGCGAGCACCGCGGCGAGGGCGGTGCGCCGAAGCCGAACGGCGAGCCGCACGCCCATGCTCGCAGGCTACGCCTGCTCGGGGCCGTCGTCACCGGCTGCGTCGCCCCGGTCTCGGCTGTCGCGCGAACGCGCGCGCGGGACGGCTGGAGAGCGCGAGCAGCACGATGATGTCGAGCGCGACGGTGACGAGCGTCGTGCGCACGGTGACCTCGACGCTGCCCGTGAAGGACTCGGTCGCGGCCACGGTGATGTTGACCGTCGAGAGCAGCATCACGATGATCCGCGAGAGGTTGCCGCCGAACCAGATCCGGACGGCGAGCACCAGCTGGACGACGAGGAGGCCGCCCATCACCACGAGCAGGACCGCGAGCGCGAGCTGCGACGCCTCCTCCGTCTGCGGCGCCGAGTCCGCGTCGACGCCGAGGTCCTGCTGCAGCACCTCGTCCCACTGGAGCGCGAGTGCGACGAGCCAGACGATGCCGGCCAGCACCCGGAGCACGACGACGCCGGCACCGAACGCCGTCGCGCCCGGTCGCGGCATCCGAGCTGGAACGGGCTGCGCCTCGGCGAGCCGGAGCGGCGGCTCGAATGCGATCCGCTTCTCGACCGTTCGCGCCGCGGCCGGGGCCGCAGCGGCCGGC
>NZ_SDPL01000625.1 GCF_004135055.1 Agromyces binzhouensis
TCCGATCTCGAGCGCGGCGAGGTCGTCGCACGAGCCGCGGGGATCGCGCCCGCGGCGGTGCGCAGTACCGTGGGCGCGGGCGACGCGTTCACTGCGGCGCTGGTGGTCGCTCTGCTCGAGGGCGACGAACCGGCCGCCGCACTGGGGGTCGCCTGCCGTGTGGGCTCGGCCGCCGTCGAGCACCTCGCGGCGCAGCCGCCCTTCGACCGACTCGACCGCTACCGGAGCCACGCGTGACCGACGCGATCCCCGTCTACCTCGACTGCGACACCGGCATCGACGACGCCGTCGCACTGGCCTACCTGCTCGCGCACCCCGGGGTGCGGGTTGTGGGCATCGGCACGGTCTCCGGGAACGTCTCGGCCGAGCGTGCGGCAGCGAACACGCTCGCGCTGCTCGCTGCCTCGGGCGTCGACGACGTGCCGGTCGCGGTGGGCTCCGCCGACCCGCTCGGCGGGACGTTCCACGGTGGTGCGCCGCAGGTGCACGGCGAGGACGGCGTGGGCGGTGTGGGTGACGCCCTCCCCGCCGCGACCCGTCTGCCCGAGGCGACGACGGATGCCGCGGGGCTGCTGATCCGGCTCGCGGGGGAGCACGCCGCCGAGCTCCGCGTGCTGGCCGTCGGCCCGCTGACCAACCTGGCGGTCGCGCTCCGGCGCGATCCGGGGCTCGCCGGACGCGTGCACTCGGTGACGGTCATGGGCGGCGCACTCGACGCGCCGGGCAACGTCTCGCTCGTCGCCGAGGCGAACCTCCGCAACGACCCGGCCGCGGCTGCCGGAGTGCTGGCCGCGTCGTGGCCGGTGACGCTCGTGCCGCTCGACGTGACGACACGGCACACCTTCGACGAAGGGCATCGGACCGCACTGCTCGCGGCGCCGGGTCTCGTGCCGCGGCTGCTCGGAGCGATGCTGGATGCGTACTTCGAGTTCTACACGGTGCGGTACGGCGAACGGAGGTGCGCGCTGCACGACCCGCTCGCCGCGGCGGCAGTCGCCGGTGACGTCGCCGAGCCGACCTGGCGACGCGGATGGTTCGACGTCGTCGACGACGATGCGCACGGCGACCACGGGCGGATGATCGAGCTCGAGTCGCGACAGCCGGCCGATGAGGCCGACCGGCCGGCGAGCCGGGCGCTCATGGGCGCAGACGAGGCTGCCGCGGACCGGATCCTGCGACGCATCCTGGACCACGCGTGGCCCGCCGCGGTCGCGGGCCCGCGCGAGGGCTGAGCGCCGACGACCTCCCGCGCCG
>NZ_SDPL01000626.1 GCF_004135055.1 Agromyces binzhouensis
TCGCACGTCGTCTCGCTCGGGGCGCCGCAGCCGTTCGGCGCAGCGGTCGCGGCCGTGGAGCGCACCCTCGCCGAGCCCGACGACGACCGGTCCGCGCTGTGGCTCCTGACCGAGGACGCCGCGCCCGCACCCACCGCGCTCGAAGCGCTCGTCGCGGCGCTCGAGAACGCCCGCACCGCGGCGATCGCCGCACCGAAGCTCGTCGAGTGGGACGACCCGAAGCGCATCGTCCGCTTCGGTCGATCGGTCACGCGCGGCGGCCGGAGCCTGCCGATCGTCGACGGCGAGCTCGACCAGGGGCAGCACGACGACCTCTCCGACATCCTCGGGGCCGACCCGGTCGGCATGCTCGTCCGGCACGCTGTATGGCGCCGCCTCGACGGGTTCGACCCGGCGCTGCCCGTCGTGGACGACGGCCTCGACCTGGGCATGCGCGCCCGGCTCGCCGGGCACCGGGTGATCGCCGTGCCGTCCGCGTCGATGCGGTTCGCCGACACCGGCGTCGCGGGCCCCGGGTCCGAGCCGGGTGGCCGAGCCGCCCGTCACCGGGCGCGGGTCGCTCGGACAGCATGGCTGCATCGACGACTCTCCGACGCCCCGGTGGCGCTCGTTCCCCTCCACTGGCTCGCGCTGCTCCCCATCGCGCTGCTGCGATCGCTGCGGCACCTGCTCGTGAAGACCCCCGGCTCGATCCCCGGCGAGTTCGCCGCCGCGATCGAGGTCATGGTCACGCCGCAGCGCATCCTGCGCTCGCGGCGCGCCATCGCCGACGTGAAGGCCGTGAAGTGGTCCGCGCTGGCGCCGCTCCGGATCCGACCCGACGAGGTGCGGGTGCGCCGGCAGCAGGCCGCCGAAGCGCGCCGCCAGCGCGCACGAGGCCGGGTCGACGACCTGCAGTTCCTGCAGACCGGCGGCGGATGGGTGCTGCTCGCCACCGTGGCCCTCTCGGTGATCCTCTTCGCGCCGCTGCTCGCGTCGGGCGGGATCTCCGGCGGCGGCCTGCTGCCGCTCTCCGACGATCTCGCCTCGCTGTGGCGCAACGCGTCCGCGGGGTGGCGCGACATCGGCGGCGGCTTCGTCGGCGCGGCCGACCCGTTCGCGGGCGTGCTCGCCGTCCTCGGCAGCGCGTCCTTCTGGAACCCCACCGCGGCGCTCCTCGGGCTCTGGCTCCTCGCCATCCCCCTGTCGGGCCTCGGCGGGTGGTTCGCCGCGTCGCGCCTCACCGAGCGCGCGTCGCTGCGCGTGCTCG
>NZ_SDPL01000627.1 GCF_004135055.1 Agromyces binzhouensis
CGCCGGTCGCCGGCGACGGCGTCGCGGGCACGGGCACGCTGCTCGCGGAGGAGGTCCACGTCACCGCCGACGCGAGGGTCGAGGCATCCTTCACGGATGGCCGCCGGGAGGGCGACGCAGCGCTCACGCTTCGCGCGGTCGGCGACCGCGGCGGCACGGCCCGGTACCTCGCCACGATCCCCGACGAGGCGGGCGCGCAGTCCCTCGTCGACCGACTCCTCGCGACGACCGGGGTGGAGCCGGTCGTCGCGGGGCTCCCCGCGCACGTCGAGGCCGCCCGTCGCGGCGCGCTCCTCACGCTCGTCAACCAGGGCGGCCCGGTCGTCGAGGTCGAGGTCGCGGGGACCGACGCCGTCACGGGTGAGCGGATCGACCGCGTCCGGCTCGACGCGTTCGACTGGGCCATGGTGGTCACCGACTGACGGCCGTACGATGCAGCCGAACGAGGAGGTTCCGATGCGCGCCATCATCCTGAGCGGTGCCGGGCGGTACGCCGACCCGTGGCACCCCTTCGCCGAGACGAGCGCGCGCCTGGCCGAGCTCGTCGCCGAGGCGGGCTTCGACGTCGAGGTCCGGGAGGACGTCGATGCCGCGCTCGGCTCGCTCGAGGACGACGTGGCGCTGCTCGTCGTGAACGCCGGTGATCCGGATCGCTCCAGCACCGACGGCGAGCCGCTGCCGGCCGCTGCCGAGTGGCCCGCGGTCGACGGCGGCCCGCTGGCCTCGGCGCTCGAGCGCGGCATCGGCATCCTCGCCGTCCATGCGGCCGCGTCGAGCCTGCGCGACGTCGAGGCGTTCGACCGCGCGATCGGCGGGCGATGGGAGTGGGACGTGTCGTGGCATCCGCCGTTCGGCGAGGCGCACGTGCACCTCGTCGGCAACCACGCCGTCCGGGAGGGCCTCGACGACTTCACGCTCGAGGACGAGCGCTACAGCTCGCTGCTGCTGCACGACGTCATCGAGCCGATCGCGGAGCACGAGCAGGACGGCATCCGTCATCCGCTGGTGTGGGCCCGCGAGATCGGTCCGTCGCGCCTGGTCTACGACGCGCTCGGCCACGACACCCGTTCGTACGACTCGGCGAGCCACCGGGCGCTGATCGCGAACGCGCTCGACTGGCTGCGTCGCGTACCCGCGCCGACGGCGGCAGGGCGACTCCCTGCGGCGGGCGCCCGGTGAGCCGCCGCATCGTCGTCGCGCCCGACTCGTTCAAGGGCACCGCGACCGCCGCCGAGGCCG
>NZ_SDPL01000628.1 GCF_004135055.1 Agromyces binzhouensis
CGGGCGTGCCCACGACCGCGACCGACACGACGGCGTGGCGGCGGTCCGGTGCGACGACGCCGTGCACGACCTGGGCGGGGTCGGCGGCATCCGCCCTCACGACCCGGCCGCCGTGGATCAGCCCGCGGAGGCGCCGGTACGTCGCGGTCCACGCGGCCACCGCGTCGAGGTCCTCCGCCGACGCGGTCGCGAGGTTCCACTCGATCCCGGCGCTGCCGAACAGCGCCGTCGCGAGACGGAAGGAGAGGTCGGACGTGCGCCCGGTGGTGTGCGCGCGTTCGGCGCCGAGGTGCGATCCCAGGTACTCGGGCGGCACGAGCACGCCCGTGTGGCGCTGGATCCGCTGGCGCTCGAGCGGATCGTTCGTGTCGCTCGTCCAGACCCGGTCCGTGCGCTCGAGGATGCCGAGGTCGATGCGCGCCCCTCCGGATGCGCACGACTCGATCTCGACGCCGGGGTGCGCCGCCCGGAGCCGGTCGATGAGCGCGTAGAGGGCGAGGGTCTGCGCATGGGCCGAACCGCCGAGCAGGTCGCGGTTGTGGTCCCACTTCAGGTAGCGGATGTCGTGCTCCGCGAGCAGCGCGTCGATCGCCGCGAACACGTGGTCGGCCGCTCCGGGGGCGGTCAGGTCGAGCACGCGCTGCCACCGCCACTCGGGGTCGTCCGGGCGGCCGAGCACCCAATCCGAGTGGGTGCGGGCGAGCTCCGAGTCGGCGCTGACCATCTCGGGCTCGACCCACAGTCCGAACTCCATGCCGGCGGACGTGACGCGCTCGACGAGCGGGCCGAGGCCGTCGGGCCACACCGCCGGGTCGACCGTCCAGTCCCCGAGCGCGCGGCGATCGTCGCGCCGACCGAGGAACCATCCGTCGTCGAGCACGAACCGCTCGACGCCGACCCGCCGGGCCGCGTCGATGAGCGGCTCCAGCCGCTCGAGCGACTGGTCGAAGTAGACGGCCTCCCAGGTGTTGAGGGTGATCGGCCGCGGACGCCCCGCGATGGTCGACCAGGACCGGATCCACGGGTGCAGCCGGTCCGAGAGGCCGTCGAGGCCCGTCGTCGAGTGCACGGCGACCACCCAGGGCGAGGTCGTCGCCTCGCCGGGCGCGAGGACCAGCTCGCCCGGGGCGAGCAGCTCGCCGCCGCCGAGGGTCGCCGGCCCGAGCGCGCTGCGCTCCGCCCACGCCTCGGTGTCGGCCGACCATGCGACGTGCGTCGCCCACACCTCGCCGTGC
>NZ_SDPL01000629.1 GCF_004135055.1 Agromyces binzhouensis
CGCCCCGCCCCGGCCTCGCCGCGGGTCCGACCGAGAACGTCGACGCGACCGCGCGTCCCGCGCGCTCGGCGAGCCGGGACTGGAGCGACACGAGGTCCTTGTCGTCGCCCGCGGGGCGGCCGTGCTCGTCGACCGCGCGGAACGTCACGCGCAGGTGCGGCGGCACGCGGTCGATGTCGAAGTCCCCGGCCGTCACGGGCGCGTACGTGAGCCGCTTCACGACCCCCGCCACGGTCTCGTCGAACGGCGCACGCGCTTCGCCCGACTCCGGCCCCGCCGGCAGCTCGGCGGCGACCTTCGCCGCCCACTCGGCGGCCGGCACCACCTGGCGGCGGAGCACCTTCGGCAGCGTGCGCAGCATCGCGGTGATGAGCTCGTCGCGGAAGCCGGGCACCTGCCAGTCGAACCCGGTCGGCTCGAGCCGGGGCAGCAGGACGAGCGGCACCTGCACGATCACGCCGTCGTCGTCGGCGCCCGGCTCGAACCGGTAGCGGAGCGTCAGCGTCTGGTCGCCCTGGCGCCACCGGTCGGGGAGCCCGTCGTCGGTCGCGACCCCGTCCTCCCCGAGCAGGTCGGCCCGGGTCATCGTGAGCAGGTCGGGGTGCGTGCGGTGCTCGCGGCGCCACCAGCGCTCGAACGCGCGCGCGTCCGTGGCATCCGCCGGCAGTCGCTGCTCGTAGAAGGCGACGACCGCCTCGTCGCCCGCGAGGACGTCGCGGCGGCGGGTGCGCTCCTCGAGTTCGCCGAGCTCGCGGCGCAGTTCGCGGTTCCGGCGGACGAACGCGAAGAGGCGCTTATCGAGCCGGTTCCAGTCCCAGTCCTCCTCGACGAGCGCGTGCCGGACGAACAGCTCGCGCGCGAGTGCGGAATCGACACGGGCGAGCTGGATGCGCCGCTTCGGGATGATCGGCACTCCGAAGAGCAGCACCTTCTCGTCGGCCACCGCCGAGCCCTGGCGCCGCTCCCAGCGCGGAGACGAGTACGAGCGCTTCGCGAGCGGTCCGGCGAGCTGCTCCGCCCAGGCCGGATCGATCGCCGCGGCGGTGCGCGCGAACAGGCGACTCGTCTCGACGAGCTCGGCCGCCATGATCGCGGCCGGCGGCTTCTTCGCCAGCGCCGAGCCCGGGAACACGACGAACCGCGTGTTGCGGGCCCCCGCGAACTCGGCCTGCTGCCGGCGCCCGCGGCGCTCGGCCTCGCGCTGGGTCCCGGCGCCGCCGCGTCCGCTCGA
>NZ_SDPL01000063.1 GCF_004135055.1 Agromyces binzhouensis
TCGCCGACCCGGTCGGCGCCGCCGGAGTCATCCGCAGGCTCATGCGCCGCCTCGCTGATCGCCGAGGTGGATGCCGCCTCGAGGGCGGTCAGCGCGCGTCGCGCGTCACCCGAGGCGAGGCGCACGATCGCCGCGCGCGCCTCGGGTGCCAGCTCGACCCTCCCGCCGAGGCCGCGCGGATCGACGACCGCGCGGTCCACGAGCAGCGCGAGGTCGTCGTCGTCGAGCGTCTCGAGGGTGAGCAGCAGCGAGCGCGACAGCAACGGCGAGATCACCGAGAACGAGGGGTTCTCGGTCGTCGCCGCGACGAGGATGACCCAGCCGTTCTCGACGCCGGGGAGCAGTGCGTCCTGCTGCGCCTTCGTGAAGCGGTGGATCTCGTCGAGGAACAGCACGGTCGAGACGCCGTACAGGTCGCGATCCGCGCGCGCCGCCTCCATCACCTGGCGCACGTCGCGCACGCCGGCGGTGACCGCCGAGAGCTCGACGAACTTGCGACCGGACGACCGCGCGATCGCCTGGGCGAGCGTGGTCTTGCCGGTGCCGGGCGGACCCCAGAGGATCACCGACACGGCACCGGATTCGCCCGTGCGGTCGGCCGCGAGCGCCACGAGCGGCGAACCCGGCGTCAGGAGATGCCGCTGACCGGCCACCTCGTCGAGGCTCCGCGGTCGCATCCGCACCGCGAGCGGGGTCGCACCCGCGCGCAACCCCTGGGCCGAATCCACCATGCGGACCAGCGTAATCGCGGCGACCGACAGTGCCCGCCCCGCGAGCGGCTGGCAGGATTCGCCCGGGCGTGCCGCGGTTGCGTAGGCTCTCCTCCGCAGGATCCCCCCGAAGGAGCAGCGTGGCAACGAACGACCGTCAGGCGCGCGAGGAGCGCTCGCGCCTCCGCACCTACCAGGCCCGCCAGGAGGTGCACCGCCGATCCGTCCGGCGCCGCACGCGAGACAATGTGCTCGCCGGCATCGGGCTCGTCGTGGTGCTCGCCCTGGCGACGGGTGCGCAGCTCTTCTACTTCTCGGGCGGTCCCGGCACGCCCGCGGCCGAGCCGACGCCCTCGCCGAGCGCCAGCCCCGAAGCCGCCGAGGTCCCCTCACCCGACCTGGCCGAGGACCGGACGTGGGTCGGCGCGCTCACGCTCAACGACACCACGCTCTCGATCGAGCTCGACGGCGCCGCAGCTCCGCAGGCCGTCGCGAGCACGGTGAGCCTCGTCGACTCCGGGTTCTACGAGGGGCTCACCTGCCACCGCCTCACGACCGAGGGCATCTTCGTGCTCCAGTGCGGCGATCCGAACGGCGACGGCTCGGGCGGCCCCGGGTACAGCTACGGCCCGGTCGAGAACGCGCCCGGCGACGACGTCTACCCCGCGGGCACCATCGCGATGGCCCGTCAGGGCGGCGTCGCCGAGAGCCAGGGCAGCCAGTTCTTCATCGTCTACGAGGACTCGACGATCCCCGCCGACGCCGCGGGCGGCTACACGGTGATCGGCCGCGTGACCGACGGCCTCGACGCGCTGCGCGCCGACATCACCGACCAGGGCGTCGCCGACGACGCCACCGACGGTGCACCCGTCCGGCCGGTCAGCATCACGTCGTTCGTCGTGGAGTGAGCGCGCCTGCGTCCGGGTTCGGATGCGACCGGCACCGCCCCCGGGGGTGCAATAGGCTTGATGCCGTCATCCGCCGCGCACGCGGCATCCGAACGACGACAGGGTGAGTTCGTGACCGATTCAGCACAGCAACCGTGGGGCCGCGTCGACGAGACGGGCACCGTCTTCGTGCGGACCAGCGAGGGCGAGCGCGAGGTCGGGCAGTACCCCGATGCGACCCCGGAAGAGGCGCTGGCGTACTTCGAGCGCAAGTACGCCGACCTCGCGGGCGCGGTCGGGCTGCTCGAGCAGCGCGTCCGCCGCGGTGCACCGGCAGCGGATGTCGCGAAGGCCGTCGCCACGCTCCAGGCGAGCGTCGCCGATGCCCACGCCGTCGGCGACCTCGACGCGCTCACGCGTCGCCTCGAGGCCCTGTCCGGCACGACGCAGGAGCTCACCGCGCAGCAGCAGGCCGAGGCGAAGGCCGCGCTGGCCGACGCGATCGCCGAGCGCACCCGCATCGTCGAGGAGGCCGAGGCGCTCGCATCGCAGGACCCCGCGAAGACCCAGTGGAAGCAGACCTCCGCCGAGCTCGACGCGCTGTTCGCCCGCTGGCAGCAGCACCAGCAGGACGGCCCGCGACTGCCCAAGGGCGAGGCGAACGAGCTCTGGAAGCGATTCCGTGCCGCACGCTCGACGATCGAGCAGCACCGCAAGGCGTTCTTCGCCGAGCTCGACGCCTCGCACCGCGAGGTGCGACAGCGGAAGCAGCGGCTCATCGAGCGCGCCGAGGCCCTCGCGCCGCGCGGCGCCGACGGTGTCGTCGAGTACCGTTCGCTCCTCGACGAGTGGAAGCAGGCGGGCCGCGCCGGGAAGAAGGTCGACGACGCGCTCTGGGCGAAGTTCAAGGCCGCGGGCGACGTGCTCTTCCAGGCCAAGGCCGAGATCGACGCGAAGGACGACGAGGAGTACCGCGCCAACCTCACCGAGAAGCTCGCGCTGCTCGACGAGGCCGACGTGCTGCTCGCCTCGAAGGACGCGCGCGCGGCCCGTGCGACGCTGAACGGCATCCAGCGGCGCTGGGACGAGGTCGGCCGCGTGCCGCGCGACCAGGTGCGCACCGTCGAGGACCGCCTCCGCAAGGTCGAGAACCACGTTCGCGCCCTGGAGGACGAGCGCTGGGAGCGCGAGGATCCCGAGAAGAAGGCGCGTTCCGAGGGCATGCTGGGCCAGCTGCACGACGCGATCGCGAAGCTCGAGGCCGAGCTCGCCGAGGCCGAGGCCGCCGGCGATGCCAAGGCCATCGCCGCGGCGCGCGAGGCGCTCGACGCACGCCGCGCGTGGCTCAAGGCCGTCGGCGGCTGACCGCCCGCAATCCGCACCCGACCCGTCGCCGCGCTCGCGGTGGCGGGTCGAGTCCGTTCGGAGCGGTCTCCTGCACATCCGACCGGCCACCGCGATGATCCACAGCCCCCGGCGGAAGCCGCCCGGCGCTCCGGCGGATCGCGGAACATGGGTCGCATGGCGCGACTCCCCTCGGTCCTCGACCTCGACGACCTCCCCCTGGCCGAACTCTGCGCTGCACGACTCGACGGCGAGGTGATGCGCATCGGCGACGGATGGTGCCCGGTCGACGAGCCCGACCTGCCCGGCCTCCGTGCCGCATCCGTGGCGCCGGGCCTGCCGGCGCCGTTCGTCGTCGAGCGCCGGTCCGCCGCCTGGGTGCACGGAGCGCTTCCGGCTCCCCCGCCGGTCGCGGAATGCTGCGTGCCGCACTCGTCACGCGTGTCCACGCGGTCGCTGCCACCCGGGCTGCTCCTGCGCGAGGTCGCGATCGCGGCCGCCGACATCGCCGTGATCGGCGGCGTCCGGTGCACCACGCCCGACCGGACGGTCTACGACCTCGTGCGCGATGCGGAGCCCGCCCGCGACGTGGTCGCGATCGTGGCCGCGCTGCTCAGTGCCGACCGGTCGATGGGCGAACGCGTCCGATCGCGCCTGGAACTCGCCCATCGACTGCCCCACAAGGCAGCCGCGCTCGACCGCCTGACGGCGGCCGAGGCCGCTCGGCCGGCTCAGCCGTCGCTGACCCGGTACACGTCGTAGACGGCGTCGATGCGCCGAACGGCGTTCAGGACCCGGTCCAGGTGCGTGGTGTCACCCATCTCGAAGACGAACCGACTGATGGCCAACCGGTCCGACGACGTCGAGACGTTCGCGGACAGTATGTTCACGTGGTGCTCGCTGAGGACCCGCGTCACGTCGGAGAGCAGCCCGGCGCGATCGAGCGCCTCGATCTGGATCTGGACGAGGAACACGCTCTTGGAGCTCGGCGCCCACTCGACGTCGATCATGCGGTCGGGCTCGCGGAGCAGCGACTGCACGTTGTGGCACGACGCCTGGTGCACCGAGACCCCCGAGCCCCGCGTGATGAAGCCGACGATGTCGTCACCGGGCACGGGCGTGCAGCACCGCGCGATCTTCACGAGGATGTCGGGGGCGCCGCGGACCAGCACACCGGAATCGCTGGTCCTCGGCAGCGGTCGCGAGCGGACCGGGATGGCGGGCAGCTCGGGCTCGTCGGCATCGTCCACGTCCCGCACGAGGGCGATGACCTTCTCGATGACGGACTGCGTCGACACGTGCCCCTCGCCGACGGCGGCGTAGAGCGCCGACACGTCGTCGTAGCGCAGCTGGGCCGCCACCTCGGCGAACGAATCCTGGCTCATGAGCTTCTGGAGCGGGAGGTTCTGCTTGCGCATCGCCCGGGCGATCGCGTCGCGGCCGTGCTCGATCGCCTCGTCGCGTCGCTCCTTGGTGAACCACTGGCGGATCTTGCTCCGCGCGCGGGGGCTCTTGACGAAGATCAGCCAGTCCTTGCTCGGACCCGAGTCGGGGTTCTTCGACGTGAACACCTCGACCACGTCGCCGCTCACGAGCTCGCTCTCGAGCGGCACGAGGCGACCGTTGACCTTCGCCCCCATGGTGCGGTGGCCGACCTCGGTGTGCACCGCGTAGGCGAAGTCGACCGGGGTCGCCCCGGCGGGCAGCCCGATGACCCGGCCCTTCGGCGTGAAGACGTAGACCTCCTTCGCGCCGATCTCGAACCGCAGCGAGTCGAGGAACTCCCCCGGATCGGCCGTCTCGGCCTGCCAGTCGGAGATGTGCGCGAGCCAGGCCATGTCGGCGTCACCGCGGGTCGCTCCGCCGTCGATGTGTCCGGCCGCCATCCGCTCCTTGTACTTCCAGTGCGCCGCCACACCGTACTCCGCACGCTGGTGCATGTCGTGGGTGCGGATCTGGATCTCGACCGGGCGGCCCTTCGGGCCGATCACCGTCGTGTGCAACGACTGGTACAGGTTGAACTTCGGCGTCGCGATGTAGTCCTTGAAGCGACCGGGCACGGGCGTCCACCGCGCGTGGATGGAGCCCAGGACGGCATAGCAGTCGCGGACCGAGTTGACGAGGATGCGGATGCCGACCAGGTCGTAGATGTCATCGAAGTCCCGGCCGCGGACGATCATCTTCTGGTAGATCGAGTAGTACTGCTTCGGCCGGCCGACGACCTTGCCGCGGATGCGCGCCGCCTTGAGGTCGTCCGAGACCAGGTCGATGACCGACTGGACGTACTCCTCGCGCTGGGGCGTCCGCTGCTTGACCAGGCTCTCGATCTCGGCGTAGAGCTTCGGGTAGAGCACGGCGAACGAGAGGTCCTCGAGTTCCCACTTGATCGTCTGGATTCCGAGGCGGTGCGCGAGCGGCGCGTAGATCTCGAGCGTCTCGGTGGCCTTGCGCGACGCCGAGGCCGCCGGGACGAAGCCCCACGTGCGCGCGTTGTGCAGGCGGTCGGCGAGCTTGATGATCAGCACCCGGATGTCCTTGGACATCGCGACGATCATCTTGCGGACCGTCTCCGCCTGGGTCGAATCGCCGTACTTGACCTTGTCGAGCTTCGTGACGCCGTCGACGAGCATCGCGATCTCGTCACCGAAGTCGGCGCGCAGCTGGTCGAGCGTGTAGGCGGTGTCCTCGACGGTGTCGTGGAGGAGGGCCGCGGCGACGGCCTTGGATCCGATGCCGAGGTCGGCGAGGATCTGGGCGACCGCGATCGGGTGCGTGATGTACGGCTCGCCGCTGCGTCGCTTCTGGCCCTCGTGCGCGCGCTCGGCGACCGTGTACGCCCGTTCGATGACCGAGAGATCGGCCTTCGGGTGGTGCATGCGCACCGTCCGCATGACGCTGTCGACCGCCCCTGCGGGCAGCGCCTTGGAGAAGATCCGTGGCACGAGTCGACGCAGTGACGCCGTCGAGTTGACACCGGTATCGGTCATGAGCCCCGCACCTCCAGACCTCAATTATCACCGCTTCCGAATCGGTCGCGCGCCATCGAGGTCCGGAGGACGCCTCAGGCGACCGGCAGGGCCTCGGCCGTCGACCCTCCGGCGCGCTCCCGCTCCTTGAGGACCTTCTGGTCGTGACGCTTGATCGCCGGCTCCCCCTCGCGCAGCTGCGAGTACAGCGGCGCGGCGATGAAGACGGTGGACCACGTGCCGACGAGGATGCCGATGAGCAGCGCGAGCGAGATGTCGCGCAGCGTGTCGGCGCCGAGCACGCCCGCGCCAATGAACAGGATGGCCGCGACGGGCAGCGCCGCGACCACGCTCGTGTTGATCGAGCGGACCAGCGTCTGGTTCACGGCGAGGTTGACGGACTCGGCGAACGTGCGACGCGATTCCTGGCCGTCCTCCGACGTGTTCTCGCGGATCTTGTCGAACACCACGACGGTGTCGTACAGGGAGTAGCTGAGGATCGTCAGGATGCCGATCACCGCTGCCGGGGTCACCTCGAAGCCGACCGCCGCGTAGAGGCCGGCGGTCACGATCAGGTCCCCGAGGAGCGACAGGATCGCCGCGAGCGACATCTTCCAGGTTCGGAAGTACAACGCCATGATGACGGCGGCCAGCAGCAGGAAGGCGAGGAGGCCGAGGAGCGCCTGGCGCGTGATGTCCGCGCCCCAGCTCGCGCCGATGAACGACGACGTGACCTCGGATTCGGGTACGCCGTACGCGTCCGCGAGGACGGTCGTGAGCTCACGCGACTCCGCCTGCTCGAGCTGGTCGGTCTGCACGCGCACGCCGTCATCGCCGACGATCGTCACGCGCGCGACCGCACCCGGGACCACCTCTGCGACCGCGTCGATCGCCGGCTGCTCGGTCGCGTTCGCGACTCCGACGATCTGGAACTGCGAACCGCCGCGGAACTCGATGCCGAAGTTGAAGCCGCGGACGACGGGCACCAGGGCGGAGAGGATGATGAGCACGGCGGCGATGGTGTACCACTTCTTGCGCCCGCCGACGAAGTTGAACGAGCGCTTGCCCGTGTAGAGGTCGTTGCCGAACGTGGTGAGTCGGTTGGCCATCAGGACTCCTTGCTCTCGCCGGCACCGACGGTGGCGTCGGCCTGCGCTGCCTTGCGTTCGGCGATGGTCTGGCGCTTCTGCGCCTCACGCGAACTGGATGCCGCCTTCTTCGCCGGGACGGCGACCGGCTTGCGGAACTCCGCGCGCCCACGGTAGACGGCACCGAGTGCCTGGGGGTCGAGGCCCGACCAGGAGTGCCCGCTGGAGAAGAACCGCGTCTGGGCGAGCAGCTGCAGCATCGGGTGCGTGAAGAGGATCACGACGATGACGTCGATGATCGTGGTGAGACCGAGCGTGAACGCGAAGCCGCGCACGCTGCCGACGGCGAGGACGTACAGCACGACCGCCGCGAGCAGGTTCATCGACTTCGACGACAGGACGGTGCGCAGCGCGCGCTTCCAGCCGGCCTCGACGGCGCCGACGAGCGGTCGCCCGTCGCGCAGCTCGTCTCGGACGCGCTCGAAGTACACGATGAACGAGTCGGCGGTGAAGCCGATCGCCACGATGAGGCCCGCGATGCCGGCCAGCGAGAGTCGATAGCCCTGGTACCAGCCGAGGATCGTGATCATCAGGTACGTGATCACCCCCGCGATGATCAGCGACGCGATGGTGACGGTTCCGAGCGCACGGTACTGGAACAGCGTGTAGATCACGACGAGGATGAGGCCGATGATGCCCGCGATGAGGCCCGACTGGAGCTGCGAGGTTCCGAGGGTCGCGGAGATCGTGTCGGAGGACTGCACCTCGAAGCTGATCGGCAGGGCGCCGAACTTCAGCTGGTCGGCGAGGGCCTCGGACGACTCCTGCGTGAAGTTGCCCGTGACCTGGGGGCGACCGTCGGTGATGACGCCGTTCATCTGCGGCGCGGACAGCACCGCGCCGTCGAGCACGAACGCGAACTGGTCGCGCGGCGTCTGGCCGTTCAGGGCGAAGAGCCGCTGGCTGACCTCGGAGAACGCCTCGGTGCCGCGGTCGTTGAAGACGATGTTGACGGCCCACTGGCCCGTGGTCGCACCGGTCTGCGTCTGCACCATGCCGTTCGTGGCGTCGACGATGTCCTCGCCGCTGACCTCGACCGGTCCGAGCAGGTACTTGATGGTGCGCGTCGAGTCGCAGGTGACCAGCGGCTCGTCGGAGGGCGCGACGTTCGCGCCGCTCTCGTCGATCGCCGCGCAGTCGAAGGTGTCGAACTGGTCCTGCAGGGCGGGCGTCACCCAGTTCGGGTCGCTCGCATCGGTGGGCTCGACGCTCGGTGTCGCCGAGAGCTCCTCCTCCTCCGCGCCGTCGGTCGGCTCCGGGCTCTCGCTCGGGTCGATCGACTGGTTGGCCGCGGCGTCCGCGAGCAGCACGGGCCGGAGTTCGAGCTTGGCCGACGACTCGATCCGGTTGCGCGTCTGCTCGTCGAGCTCCCCGGGGATCGCCACGACGACGTTCTGGCCGCCCTGCGTCGTGATGTCGGCCTCGGAGACGCCGGAGGCGTCGACACGCTGGCGGATGATCGAGACCGCCTGGTCGAGCTGCTCCTGCGAGACGGATTCACCGTCGGCGAGTTGCGGCGCGAGGATGATCTGCGTGCCGCCCTCGAGGTCGAGCGCCAGCTTCGGCGTCCACGAACCACCGCCCCAGATGACGCCGGCCGCATTGATGCCGAACAGCGCGACGATGATGACGCCGAGCCAGGTCAGTGATCGCACGGCCTTGCGGACGGGCGTCGGTCGCGAGGACCGCTTGGATGGTGCAGCCACGGTTGTGCCTTCTCTGCAGGGAGCCCGCGCAGCATCGCGCGGGCAGAGCTATGGGGTGGGCCTCAGTCGTCCGACTTCTTGGTGTCGGGCGTCTCGTCGTTCGGCGACTCGTCGGCGCGCTCACCGAACTCGGGCTCACCGTCGATCGCGGCCGTCGCCTCGGCAGGGGCGTCGACCGGCTCGACCACGCGGGCGATCGTCTGGCGGTGCACCGTGAGGACGGTGCCCGGCGAGGACTCGAGCTCGACCCGGTTCTCCTCCTCGTCGATCGAGAGGATCGTGCCGAACACCCCGAAGTTCGTCATCACCGTCGCGCCCGGCGCCACCTTCGACTGCAGTTCACGTGCCTCGGCCTGACGCTTGCGCGAGTTCCGGAACATGAAGAAGATCAGGACCGCCAGGACGGCGAGCATGATGAGAGTCAGCGGATCAAGGACCATGGGGTGGGAACCTTCCGGTGTGCGCACGATGCGCACGATAAGGGGCGGGGTGGCCGGAGCCTCAAAGGATTATAGGTCATCGATCGGCAACGCCACCGCGGCGCCTTCAGCCTCGCGCACGAGTCCGAAGTGCCGCCAGGCGCCGGGCGTCGCCATCCGTCCGCGCGGGGTCCGCGTGATGAGGCCGATCCGCACGAGGAACGGCTCGACGACCGCCTCGATCGTCTCGGCCTCCTCGCCCACCGACACGGCCAACGTGTTGAGGCCGACCGGACCGCCGCCGAACCTCGTGAGGATCGTCATCATCACGGCGCGATCGAGTCGATCGAGTCCGAGCGGGTCGACGTCGTACAGTTCGAGCGCGGCGCGCACCGCGTCGACATCGGCCCTCCCGCCGTGGACGAGCGCGTAGTCGCGTACGCGCCGGAGCAGCCGGTTCGCGATGCGCGGCGTGCCGCGGCAGCGCCCGGCGATCTCGGCGATCGCCGTCCGGTCGATGTCGAGCCCGAGCAGCACGGCCGCGCGGCCGAGGACCTGCTCG
Source organism: Agromyces binzhouensis (assembly GCF_004135055.1). Classification (GTDB taxonomy): domain Bacteria; phylum Actinomycetota; class Actinomycetes; order Actinomycetales; family Microbacteriaceae; genus Agromyces; species Agromyces binzhouensis. Next base: position 9,743 of record NZ_SDPL01000063.1, read on the forward strand.
AGCTCCGCCTCGTCGTAGAACTCCAGGTGGGCGGTGAAGCCGAAGCGGTCGCGCAGCGGGTTCGGCAGCAGGCCCGCGCGCGTGGTCGCGCCGACCAGCGTGAACGGGGCGAGGTCGAGCGGCACCGACGTCGCACCGGCGCCCTTGCCGACCATGATGTCGATCCGGAAGTCCTCCATCGCGAGGTAGAGCATCTCCTCGGCGGACCGCGCCATCCGATGGATCTCGTCGATGAAGAGCACCTCGCCGGGCACCAGCGAGGACAGGATGGCGGCGAGGTCGCCGGCGTGCTGGATCGCGGGACCGCTCGACATGCGCAGCGGGCGTCCGCCCTCGTGCGCGACGATCATCGCGAGCGTGGTCTTGCCGAGCCCCGGGGGGCCGGCGAGCAGGATGTGGTCGGGGGTCCGCTGCTGCATCGCCGCGGCCGAGAGCAGCAACTGCAGCTGCCCGCGTACGCGCGTCTGACCCACGAACTCCTCGAGGCTCTTCGGCCGCAGCGCACCCTCGAACGCGAGCTCGGCCTCGGAGGCGAGCTCGGGGTCGGTCAGGTCGAGGTCGTCATCGGTCATCGCGCCCGCGCCCCCTGCTGCGCCGGTCCGAGCCGGGCGAGCGTGAGCCGCAGCAGCACCGGCACGGAGGTCGCGGCGGCGTCATCGGCGGTCTCGAGCGTCTCGGCGAGCGCCTCGCCGGCGAGCTTCTCGGACCAACCGAGCCCGGTGAGCGCCGCGAGCACGTCGTCGGCCACGCCGCCGGTCGCGACCGACGCGCCGACGGCGGAGGAGGCCGGCGCGACGAGCTTGCCCGCGAGGGAGACCGTGATGAGCTTGGCGGTCTTCGGGCCGATGCCGCTCACCCGGCGGAACGCGGCGTCGTCGTCCTCCTGGACGGCTCGTGCGACATCGGTCGGCGCCATCGCGGACAGGACGCCGAGGGCGGACTTCGGACCGACGCCGGTGACCCCGATCAGGAGTTCGAAGACCTCGAGCTCGTCTCGCGTGGCGAACCCGAACAGCGTCAGCGAGTCCTCGCGGACGACCAGCGAGGTGTGCACGAGCACCTCGTCTCCGACCCGGCTCGCGAGCACGAACGCGGGCGTCGCGTTCACGAGATAGCCGACCCCGGACACCTCGACGACGAGCGAACTGCCGGAGGCCTGCAGCACGCGGCCGCGGAGGGAGGAGATCACTCCTTCACCCTACGGGCTGCCCCCGACACGGCGGCGGCGCGCTCGGCGGTGAGCCATGCCCGCTGCGCGGGCGTGAGCGGACCCCCGGAACCGTCGCGTCCGCTGCGCGCCGCGGCG
>NZ_SDPL01000630.1 GCF_004135055.1 Agromyces binzhouensis
GTCGAGCCGGAGCTCGCCCGGCCCGAGTCGCGGCGCCTCGGCTCCGTCAGGTTCGGGCGCCGCGTCGAGCACCTTCAGCCGGGTGCCGTCGACCTCGGTGTGCGCGCCCGGCTCGGGCGTGACGCCGCGGATGCGGGCGTCGACCTCGGCGGTCGAGCGGGTCCAGTCGATCCGGCCGTCCTCGATCCCGAGCTTGGGCGCGAACGACGGCTCGCCCGCCTGGGGGGTCGCGACGGCGCTGCCGGCCGCGATCGCATCCACGACCTGCAGCACGAGCTCCGCCTCGGTCACGGCGAGCGATTCGAGCGCCGCACCGGCCGTCTCGCCCGGCTCGACCGGACGCGTGCGCGACGCGTAGACGTCACCCGCGTCGAGCTCGGGCACGAGCCGGAACACGCTCGCGCCGAGCTCGGCGTCGCCGGCGATGATCGCGCGCTGGACGGGTGCGGCGCCGCGCCAGGACGGCAGTGCCGAGAAGTGCAGGTTGATCCAGCCGTGCGCCGGCATCGAGAGGAGCGGCTCCCGGACCAGGCCGCCGTAGGCGACCACCACGCCGAGGTCGGGACGGAGCGCCGCGATGCGTCCGGTCGCCTCGGCGTCGAGCCGAGCGGCGTCGATCACCGGGAGGCCCATGCGCTCGGCGGCCTGCGCGACGGGCGAGGGCGTCAGCACGCGCTTGCGGCCGAGCGGAGCAGGCGGCCGCGTCACGACGCCGACCACCTCGTGGCCGGACGCTTGGAGTCGTTCGAGGGTGGGCACGGCGACGGCGGGGGTTCCAGCGAACACGATCCGGAGGTGGGGCACACCCCATTGTCCCAGTGTCACGGGAGGTCGGGGTCGTCCATCCGGACGCGGACCACCGGCGGACGTCCGGGCCGACGCCCCGCGACCGGTCGCCGGCGCTCGGTCGCGGCGCGGATCGCCTCGCCCTTCAGTCGCTGGGCGACCTCGGCTCCGGCGCCGTAGCCGAATCGCACGATCGCCCGTTCGAGCGCCTCGTCGATCGCAGTGGGACCGAGCACGTCGACGCCGTCGATCGTGCCCACGCGTTCGAGCGCCGCGGCGAGGCGGTCGTGCGAGGACACGACCGACGCCATCCGCACCGCAGGAGGGAACCGGAGGGTGCGACGCGTCTCGAGCTCCTCGGCCGCCCACGCGGGCTGCCGCCAGGTCGCGAGCGCGGTGCCGAGCGCGCCGCCGACGCCGACGAGGAACACGGGCGACCCGGGC
>NZ_SDPL01000631.1 GCF_004135055.1 Agromyces binzhouensis
ACGGCGGCCCGACGCCCACTCCGACGCCGACACGCACGCCGAGTCCGTCGCCGACGCCGACCCCGGGCGGCGTGCCCGCCCCCGAGGCGTTCCTCCGCTCGCGGTGGAGCCGCGACCCGTTCACGCGCGGAGCCTTCAGCTTCGACGCGGTCGGCTCCACGCCCGAACTGCGCTCCGCGCTCGCGCAACCGATCGCCGACCGGCTGGTCATCGCGGGCGAGGGCACCTCGGCCGACGCGCCCGGAACCGTCCACGGCGCCTACGCCGAGGGCATCCGTGCCGCGCGCACGATCGCCGACCTCGCCGACGAGGGCGACCGCGTCGCCGTCATCGGCGCCGGCATCGCCGGGCTCGCCGCCGCACGGACGCTCGCCGAAGCGGGGCACGACGTCGTCGTGGTCGAGGCCGGCACGACCCTCGGCGGGAGGCTGCGCACGATCCAGGACGACGCGTTCGGCGGCCCGGTCGTGCTCGGCAGCGTGTTCGCATCCGACGGGGCCGAACTGCGCCCGGTCCTCACGGAGGCGGGCGTGGCGACGCGGCCCTTCACGCCCGTCGTCGAGGCCCGTACACCCGACGGCACCGTCGCCGAACCCTCGCCGGCGGGCTGGGACGCCATCGCGACCGCGCAGGAGTGGGCCGCGGGCAACTCGGCCGACGTGTCGCTCACGAACGCGCTGCTCCGCTCGGGCGCGGTGCCGATCTCGGGCGAGCCGGGGCCCGACGGGCTGAGCCCGAGGGATTGGCTCGTGAACGCGATCTCGACCGGCGTCGAGCCCACGACCGGCGCGGCGCCGACCCGCGTCTCCGCCCAGCGGTTCGACCCCGACCTGGTCTGGCGGCCGACCTCGCGGGTCGTGAGCGGCTGGACGGCCCTCGTCGACCGCCTCGCCGACGGCCTCCGCATCGCGGGATCGAGCGTGGTCACCACGATCACGGTCGACGACGACGGGGTGAGCCTCCGCCTCGACACGGGCGAGTCGCTGCGCATGCACCGAGTCGTGCTGACCGCGTCGATCGGCGTGCTGAAGACCGACACCATCGCGTTCGACCCGCCGCTCCCCCTCCTGCACCAGCGCGCGATCGGCGTGCTCGGGATGGGCGCCTCCGACGTCGTGTGGCTCGCCTTCGACGAACCGTTCTGGCGGGCGGATGCCGCGGCGTCGGCGGGCGGCGCGGACGGAGAGGCGGGCGGCGCGACCGAGGCGCCGGCCGCGACGGGCACC
>NZ_SDPL01000632.1 GCF_004135055.1 Agromyces binzhouensis
CGCCCGCCCATCACGGCCGGCTCCCTCGGCGCGGCGCGGGCCGCGCGCTGGCGAAGGGCGTCGGGGCGATGCTCGCCGCGACGCTCGTGGCCTCGGGTGCGATCGCCGCCTACGCGGTGAGCTCGATCGTGACGCCGGTCGCGGCGAAGCCGAGCGTGAAGTTCGAGAGCGAGCAGGTGCTCGAGAGCGTGCCCGACATCGGCGCGATGGAGGGCGGCCTGAACTTCCTGCTCGTCGGGAGCGACAAGCGGCCCGCGAGCGGCGCCTTCGGCGACCCGGACATCGAGTCGGGCGTGCTGAACGACGTCACGATGCTCCTGCACATCTCGCAGGACCACTCGCACGCCGAGGTCGTGAGCTTCCCGCGCGACCTGCTCGTCGACGTCCCCGAGTGCCCGGACCCGGAGGATCCGCAGGGCTTCGGCTACTCGGCCCGGTACGGGGTGAAGATCAACACGATCCTGAACGACGGCGGGCTGGGCTGCATCGCCAAGACCCTGGAGCAGATGCTCGGCATCACGATCCCCGTCGGAGGCGTGGTCGAGTTCGACGGCGTCGCCGCCCTCTCCGAGGCGGTGGGCGGCGTCGAGGTGTGCGTGGTGGACCCGATCGACGATGCGTACACCGGGCTGGTGCTCGACCCGGGGTCGCACGTCATCAAGGGGTACGAGGCGCTCGCGTTCCTCCGAACCCGGCACGCGGTGGGCGACGGCAGCGACCTGGCACGCATCTCGAGCCAGCAGACGTTCCTCGCCTCGCTCGCACGCACGCTGCAGTCGGCGGGCACGCTCGGCGACCCGGTGAAGCTCTACGGCATCGCGCGCGCCGTCGTGACGAACATGACGCTCTCATCGGGCCTGCAGGACCTCTGGCGCCTGGTCTCGGTCGCACGCGCACTGCAGTCGACCGACCTCGACCGGATCGCCTTCATCCAGTACCCGACCGTGTACACGGACGACCTCAGTGCGGTCGTCCCCGCGGCATCCGCGAGCGTCGTGGCATCCGCACTGCAGCAGGACATCGCCGTGCAGTTCGACCCCACGGCGACGGACGGCACGCCGTTCGGGACGGTCGATCCGAACGCGACCGACGACCCTGCCGGGGAACCCGTCGCCGAGCCGTCCGACGCGCCCGACGCCACCGAGCCGGCCGCGCCGTCGGGGACGGCGACACCGGCCCCGAGTACGGAGCCGCCGGCCGAGGCGCTGCCCGGC
>NZ_SDPL01000633.1 GCF_004135055.1 Agromyces binzhouensis
GGGGTGTCTGCGAGCACGTCGCGCGGCACGAGGAGTCCGGGCGCCCCGCCGTCCGCGGCGGCGCCGCCCGTGGCATCCGCCACCTGGTCGACCCACACGAGGACGTCGGCCTCGCGCGCGATCCGGCGCACGCCGCCCGTCCCGTGGTCGAATCGCACCTGGTACTTCGACTGCGCCGAAGGGGGCACCGCTGCGTTCGCGGTCGTGGAGTCGGTCGTGGTCGTCTCGCTCACCGCGTCAGGCTACGCGATGGCCGCGGCACCGCCCACTCGTAAGGTGGATGCATGACCTCGGATGTCGATGCCCGGCCCGTCACGATCGTCACCGGCGGCGGCCGGGGCATCGGCCGTGCGATCGCCGCGCGGCTCGCGGCCGACGGCCACGACCTGGTGCTGACCTACCGCGAACGCCGCGACGACGCCGAGTCGGCGGCCGACGGATGTCGCGCGATGGGCGCCCGCGTCGAGCTCCTCCAGCTCGACCTCGCCGACCTCGACCGCGCGGCCGAGATCGTGCCCGAGGCCGTCCGGCTGTTCGGACGCGTGACCGGCCTCGTCAACAACGCGGGCATCACGGGCATGATCGGGCCGTTCCTCGACGGGTCGATCGAGGAGGCCGAGCTCGTGTTCCGCATCAACGTCCTCGCCCCGATGGTGCTCTGCCGGTCCGCGATCGCGCACATGTCCACCGCCGCCGGCGGCGTCGGCGGCTCGATCGTGAACATCTCCTCCGGCGCGGCGACGCACGGCGCGCCGAACACCTACATCCCGTACGCCGCGAGCAAGGCCGCGCTCAACGCGATGACGACCGGCCTCGCCAAGGAGTTCGCGGCGGTCGGCGTGCGCGTGAACACGGTCTCGCCGGGTACCACCCGGACCGAGATCCACGCGGCAGCGGGCCGGCCGAACGCGCCCGACGAGCGCGCGGGCAACATCCCGATGCGCCGCCCCGGAGAGCCGCACGAGATCGCCGGCGCCGTCGCCTACCTGCTCTCCGACGACGCGTCGTACACGTCGGGTGCCGACATCCTGATCGCCGGCGGCAAGTAGGGGGGCGCGCGTCCAGCGGACGTCAGCGGTGCAGCGCCGCGTAGTGCGCGAGCGCCTCGGCGTCGCTCGCCCTGGACGCCGCACGTCGTGCCGCGTCGAGGGCGGCGACCGGATCGGACTCGCGCCGGGCGATGCCGAGCTGGCGTTCCGCCTCGGCGAGCC